>JALYNX010000277.1 GCA_030772935.1 Actinomycetota bacterium
TGCTTCCAGATGACATGCCAGGAACTGATCACCGCCTCGACCGAGAACATCCCGGTCAAGGTCGCGGTGTTCAACAACGGCGGCTACGGCATGGTCAAGCAGTGGCAGAACTTGTTCTACGGAGGCCGGCTTTCCGCAGTCGATCTCACCACCCACACCCCGGACTACCCGATGCTTGCCGAGGCCATGGGTTGTGTGGGGCTGCGAGTCGACCACCCCTCTGAGATCGACCCTGCCATCGAGAAGTCACTGTCGGTGAACGACAAGCCCGTCGTCTTGGAGGTCGTCGTCGACACCGAGGAGATGTGCTTCCCGATGGTGCCCGCCGGCGGCTCGAACGACAGGGTCGTCATGAGTCGTGAGGATCTGTGATGCAGCACACCCTCACCGTCCTCGTCGAGAACAAGCCAGGGGTTTTGGCCAGGGTTTCGGCGATGTTCTCCAATCGCGGATTCAACATCCATTCGCTGGCGGTGGGGCCGACCCATCAGGAGGGCCGATCTCGAATCACGTTGGTCGTCGACGCCCCCGAGCTGGAGCAACTGACCAAGCAGCTCAACAAATTGGTCAATGTGATCAAGGTTCAAGAACTCGAGGCCCACGTCGCCCTGGAGCGAGAGCTGATGATCGCCCGCATCGCATGTGACCCAGTGAACCGGGGCGAAGTCCGTGACACCGCGTCTCTCTTCGATGCCAAGCTGATCGACCTCGGCACGGGCTCGCTCACCTTCGAGGTCTCCGGAAGCCCGGCGCAGCTCGGGGCCTTCTTGGATCACATGTCCGGATACGGCGTCATCGACCTGGTCAAGTCGGGCCGGATCGCCATGCGCCGTGAGTCCGAGCTCAGCCCGATCACTGCCACACCGAGCCTCTCCTAGTGCAGGACCCACGGGCCGACTTAAGGCAGTGGCTGTCCCACCTCAGCATTGACCTCGGTGAAACCGGTTTCGAGAAGGCATTCACCCGCATGACCGAGACCGCTGATCGCTCGGGCGGCGCCGTCTCCGATGAGCAGCTTCGCTCGATCGTCGATGAGGTCGTATCCGGGATGGAAGTCCTCGACGAGGTGGCGGCCTCCTACCAATGACGGCTCATCGTGTCGCCGTCGTGGCCGGTGACGGCACGGGCCCAGAGGTAGTGGCCGAAGCGGTCAAGGTGGTGGACGCAGCGGCTGAGGTATTCGGATTCGAGATCGACTACTCACAACACGAAGTCGGCGGCGAGCGTTACCTCCGAACCGGAGAGACTCTGACTGGAGCCGATCTGGCAAAGCTGTCGAGCGTGGATGCGATCCTGTTCGGCGCAGTGGGACACCCCGAGGTCGCGCCAGGGATCCTCGAACAGGAGATCATCCTCAGACTCCGCCGTGAGCTCGACCTCTACATCAACCTGCGGCCCATCAAACTCCACCCCGGTGTGGTCGGCCCGCTCCGCGATGTCGAGCCCGCCGACATCGACATGATCGTCGTGCGGGAGAACAGTGAGGGTCTCTACGTCGGGGCCGGGGAATTCACCGCCAAAGGGTCCCCGTTCGAGGTGGCGGTCCAACAGTCGGTCAACAGCCGGTTCGCAGTTGAACGCTGCATCCGATATGCGTTCGAGCTGGCGCGCTCCCGGCCTCGTCGTCATCTCACAATGGCCGGCAAAACCAACGTCCTCACATTTGCCTGGGATCTCTGGGCCAGGGTGTTCAACACGGTCGCCGAGGAATACCCGGACGTGACTACCGCCTACGCCCATGTCGATGCGGCCTGTCTGTGGATGGTCGAGGACCCGGGTCGCTTCGACGTGATCGTCACCGACAACATGTTCGGTGACATCATCACCGATCTCGGCGCCGCCATTCAGGGAGGTATGGGCATTGCCTCCGGGGCAAATCTCAACCCCAGTGGGGTCTCGATGTTCGAGCCGATCGGTGGAACCGCTCCCGGTTTCGAAGGCACCGGTCAGATCAACCCGCTCGCCGCGATCGGAGCCGCCGGGATGATGCTCACCCATCTCGGGGAGTTAGCGGCCGGAGCCACAGTGGACCAGGCGGTTGGCACAGTCGCCGGGAGCCTCCCCTCGCTTCGCGCGGGAAAGATGGGCGTTACCACCTCTGAGGTGGGCGACAAGGTTTGCGAGCTTGTATCCGCCGGGATCTCGGCGGAGATCGGATCATGACCCCACCCCGCACCCTTGTTGAGAAGGTCTGGGACACCCATGTGGTCGCTTCCGGCGATCCGACGCTCCTCTATGCCGACCTGCACCTGGTCCATGAGGTCACCTCTCCTCAGGCCTTTGCTTCCCTCGAGCAGGCGGGGAGAAAAGTCCGTCGTCCGGACCTCACGGTCGCCACTGTCGATCATGGGATACCCACCACCGGTCGGAGCCTGGGCATCCTCGACCCGCTGTCGAAACGCCAGGTCGAGGCGTTGCGCGACAACTGCGCCCGCCACGGGATCCTCATGTACGGGATCGACGACCCCCGTCAAGGGATCGTCCATGTGGTCGGCCCGGAGCAGGGTCTCACCCAGCCGGGCATGGTGATCGTCTGCGGTGACAGTCATACCTCGACCCATGGCGCATTCGGGGCCCTTGCCTTCGGAATTGGCACTTCTGAAGTGGAGCATGTCCTCGCTACACAGACCATTTGGCAGTCCCCTCCCAAGTCGATGGCCGTCGAGGTCACCGGCCACCTCCCTTGGGGCGTCGCCGCCAAGGACCTGATCTTGGGCATCATCACCCAGATCGGGGTCGCCGGCGGCACCCGTCACGTCATCGAGTACCGGGGGCAGCAGATTCGCGAGCTCTCGATGGAGCAGAGGATGACGATCTGCAACATGTCGATCGAGGGCGGGGCTCGGGCGGGGATGATCGCCCCCGACGAGACCACCATCTCCTTCATCGAAGGTCGGCCATTCGCCCCAATGGGTGCGGACTGGGAGGCGGCGGTCTCGGTTTGGGAGTCGCTGGTCACCGACGAGGGAGCAGTCTTCGACAAGACGGTCACGATCGACGCATCCTCCCTCATCCCCCACGTCACCTGGGGGGTGAACCCGGCTCAAACCGTCCGCGTCGACGACTTTGTGCCTTCCCCCGACAGCTTCGACAACCCACAGCAGCGCGAGGCCACGATCCGGGCCCTCGAGTACATGGGCTTGGAATCGGGCACCGCGATATCCGACATCACGATCGATCATGTGTTCCTCGGCTCCTGCACCAATGGCCGGATTGAAGACCTGCGAGCCGCAGCCCGAGTGATCGAAGGGCGCAAGGTCGACTCCAGGGTGAGCGCGGTCGTGGTGCCGGGATCGATGCAGGTCAAAGCACAGGCCGAAGCGGAAGGCCTCGACGCGGTGTTCCTTGCCGCCGGCTTCGAATGGAGGGACGCCGGATGCTCGAGCTGTCTGGCCATGAACCCCGACGTGATCCCATCCGGTGAGCGTGTCGCCTCCACCTCGAACCGCAACTACGAGGGCCGGCAGGGCCGCGGCGCCCGGACCCACCTCGTTAGCCCGGCGATGGCGGCGGCGGCCGCGGTGGCTGGTCATTTCGTCGACGTGAGGGAGTGGGAGGACAAATGAAGCCGGTGCGAATAGTCCGCGGCCCAATGCTTCCGCTTGATCGGCCCGATGTGGACACCGATCAGATCATCCCCCAACAGTTCCTGAAGCGGATTGAGCGCGACGGCTACGGAGAATTTCTCTTCTACAACTGGGCCCATCGCGACGACGGCTCGCCAATCGAGGATTTCATCACCAACCGTCCCGAGCGAAGCCATGCCCGGATCCTGGTGGCGGGTCGCAACTTCGGATGCGGTTCGTCGCGGGAACACGCACCGTGGGCCCTTCAGGACTGGGGATTCGATGCGGTCATAGCCCCCTCCACCGCCGACATCTTCCGCAACAACTCAGCGAATATCGGTCTGCTGATCGTCGAATTGCCTGAAGACGAAGTCCGGTTCCTGATGGACATGGCCCAGGACCCGGACGCATCGATCACCATCGACCTCGAGCAGCAGACAGTGGTAGGCGAAGGGCTGGAGACTCGTTTCGACTTCGATCCTTCTGCCAAGGAACGTCTCCTCCAGGGGCTGGACTGGATCGGGATGACCCTCACCCACGAAGAGGAGATCACCCGTCACGAGTTGAAGCGCCCGGACTGGCTCCCGGTGAGCACCGGGAGCCCGACCACCTAGCCGCCGTCCCCCAAGCGAGGGGCGAATCCAAGGGCGCCCATCAACGTCTCGAACTGATCCAACCGCAATGACTGTGGCCCGTCGCTGAGGGCTTCCTCCGGGTTGGGATGGATCTCCACCATGATCCCGTCGGCCCCGATTGCCTGGGCAGCCAGGGCCAGCGGCGCCACCAGATCCCGGTCACCGGCTGCGTGGGAGGGGTCGACGATGATCGGAAGATGGGTGTGACGACGCAGCACCGGCACCGCGCTCAGGTCCAAGGTGTTCCTGGTCGAGGTCTCGAAGGTCCGGATGCCGCGCTCGCAGAGCATCACCTGTTGATTCCCCCCGGCAAGGATGTACTCGGCCGCTTGGAGCAACTCCTCGATCGACGAGCTCATCCCCCGCTTGAGGAGCACCGGCCGGTGGGCACGTCCCGCCGCATTGAGCAGCGAGAAGTTTTTCATATTGCGGGCCCCGATCTGGAGGATGTCTGCCTTCTTCGCCACCCCTTCGACGTCCTCGGGTGAGAGCACTTCGGTGACCACCGGCAGCCCATAGGCCTTCCCGGCCTCGACCAACATCTCCAACGCCTCGTAGCCGAGGCCTTGAAACGAGTAGGGAGAGGAGCGGGGCTTGAAGCACCCACCGCGGAGGATCGAGCCTCCGGCTTCCTTGACCGCTTTGGCCGCCGCCATCACCTGATCCCAGGACTCCACCGCACAGGGACCGGCGATCATGATCATCTCACCTCCGCCGACCTTCACCCCCGCCACCTCGACGACGGTGTTGTGCGCCTTGTGGACCCGACTCCCCAGCTTGTAACCCTTGGGCGTCAACGTCGAGGGGGCGACCTCGGCCAACGCCGAGAGCCCTTTGGGCTCTCCCCTGACCACGTCGCGCTCCAGCGGGCGGGGACGGAGGTCTCGTGAGGGGTAGCTGCCAAGGATCCTCAGGAAACGGAGCTGTTTGGTGAGGGCGTCGAAAACCGACTGGACCACCGGGTCGGAGATGTTCCCGTCGAAGTCGAGATAGAACAGCTCTTCTCTCGGGTTGTGTGGGATTGGCCTCGACTCGAGCATCACAAGGTTGATGTCGGCCTCGCGGAATACGGCAAGGGCGTCCATGAGGGCGCCGGGATGGTTCCCCACCGCCATCACGATCGAGGTCTTCGCTTGCACCCCTTCGGGCACCTCGGCGGGCCGAGCCGACACGACGACGAACCTGGTGTAGTTCTCCTCCTGGTTGGCGATCCCAGTCTTGAGGATGTCGAGCCCGTAGAGGCGGGCCGCCTCCTCGCTGGCGATGGCCGCCACAGTGGGGTCGTTCATTTCCCCGATTCGCTTGCCGGACAGCGCCGTGTCCGAGAAGTAGACCAGTTCCACCTGATCGAGCCCGGCGAGGAACTCAGCGCATTGGGTCAC
>JALYNX010000278.1 GCA_030772935.1 Actinomycetota bacterium
CCGCAGGGGGACAACCCGTTTTTCTTCTCCCCAGCGAACGGAGTGAGCGTTGGGGGGAGTACCGCCGCAGGCGGGGAGGGGGGCGCTACTAACCTCTATAGCCCCTTGCGCTTCCTGACCTCGGCGACCACCGCTTCCAGGACGGGGTGGAGGTCACCGACCACCGCGTAGCCGGCCTTGGTCACCATCGGGGCCTCAGGATCATTGTTGATCGCAAGGACGTTCTTGGAGGCCATCATCCCCACCCAGTGCTGGATCGCCCCCGAGATCCCACATGCGATGTAGAGATTGGGCGCCACCCTGGTTCCGGTCTGGCCCACCTGGTCGGAGTGGGGCCGCCACCCGTTGTTGGTGACCACCCGGGAGCACCCGACTGCTCCTCCCAGGAGCTCGGCCAGCTCCTCGAGGATTTGAAATCCGTCGGGAGATCCCACGCCGCGCCCCCCACTGACCACCACCGGCGCCGTGGTGAGGGTGATCCCTTCGGACACGGTGACCCGCTCCACCACTTTGGTTCGTCCCAGACTGTCGGGCAGATCGGGGGTGAAAGGTTCGGCTTCCATAACATCGACGGTTGGAGCCGCGGCGAACGAGTGTGGATTGGTGGTTGCCAGCTTCATTGAGGCCGTCAATGTCGCTTCCTCGAAGAGACTTCCTCCCCAACGCATCCGGGTCAGCTCCCAGTTCTCGCCCATCGGCCGCACCTCGGTCACGTTGGCGGCAAAGGGGAGGTCGAGCAACGCGGCCACATGTGACATGACTTCGTTGCCTCGCTCGGTCCCTGCGGCCAGAAGCGCGCTCGGCGCTTCGGCGCGAACCAGCTGGGCCAGGGCTTCGCCGAACGCTTCGGGTGCATAGTCGGAGAGGAGAGGATGATCGATCAACAGGTGACGGGCGACTCCGCCAACCTGGCAGCCCCCAACCGTCACCGCACAAACCTCACCAAGCATCGAGGCGAGGGTCAGGGCCTGCAGAGAAGTGTCGAGGGGCACTCCCGACTCGTGCTCGACGAGCACGATCACCTGGCTCACAGCAGCCCCAGTTTCTCGAACAGATCCACCATCGCTGGAGCTGCTTCGGGCCCCTGGCCGAGGATGGTGGTGGCGCTGGCGACCTCGGGCGGGGTGACCAGACGGAGCATCTGCAATCCACCTTCGACTTGGGCGGGTTGGGCAGTCGCCACTTCCACCTTCTTGGCTTTGAGTCGGGAAGGCAGAGTCGGATAACGGGGGAGGTTGATCCCTTCCTTGACCGCAACCACCGCCGGCAGCGGCAGTCGGTAGACCTCGAAGCCGGCCCCGGTCTCACGACGCGCCACCACAGAGTCACCATCGATTTCGATGCCCTTGATGCCGCTGATCACGGGGCGGCCGAGGGCGTGCGCCACCCGGATCCCGACCTGATAACCGGCGGAGTCGGCGGACTCGTTTCCGAAGAGGATGAGGTCGAAGCCGCCCCCACTCTCCTCCAGCTCGGCGGTTTGCTGCGCGATCGCGGCCGCGGTCGCTTGCGGATCCCAGTCAGAGCCATCGGTCGACAGGAGCACCGCCTCGTCCGCCCCGACCGAAACCGCGTACCGCAGCTGCTCCTCGGCCTCGGCAGGCCCCAGAGTCAGGACGACGACACTCCCCCCGTGCTGTTCCTTGAGGCGGACCGCCGCCTCCACGGCACATTCCTCGTGGGGGCTCACGGTGAAGGGCAGATGACGGGCATCGACTGCCTTGCGGTCATCGGTGAGGACGATGCGGGCCCCGGGAGCCGGAACCCGCTTCACGCAAACCAGGACTCTCAACTTTTCATCCGCTGGTCTTCGGGGTCGAAGAGAGGCGTCGAGCCCGCGATTGCCACCTTCACCGGATAGAGCTCGTTCATGTACATCACCGCCAGGTCGCTTCCGACGACCGCATGCTCTGGCGGCAGATAGGCCATCAAGAGGTACTTGCCGACCGAGGGCCCGGCGCCAGCGGTGGTCACATAGGAGGGTCGGTCCTTGCGGTCGGTGATCCGCTCCCCGTCGGTGGTGGTGATCGGCTCCCGCCCGGTGGGGTAGCGCTTGATCCCGTCCCGGGGCGAGGTGTGGTCCTCGATGGTGAGGGTGCACAGGATCGCCGCCGGCTCCTCGTCCCGGGCCTTCAAATATGCCTCCTTACCGATGAAGTCATGGCTCTTGACTCTCGGCCTGGCCAGCCCGGCCTCGACCGGGTTGTATTCGCTCTCGAGCTCGGACCCCATCAGGCGGTAGCCCTTCTCCAGACGGCCGGTGGTCCCGTAGACCCCGGCACCGACCGCAGTCACGCCCAGATCCTGTCCGGCTGCCCAGAGCCGATCCCACATCGGGCGTCCCGCCTCCGAAGGCACGTAGACCTCCCAGCCCAGCTCACCGACATAGGAGATGCGGAACAGACGGGCGTTGATCGAGTCGAAGTCGACGGCCTGGGTCGTCCCATAGGGGAACGCCTCGTTGGAGAGATCGTGGTCGGTGATCGACTGGACCAGGTTCCGCGCCTCGGGACCCCAGACCCCGATCGTGGTGTATGCGGAGGTGAGGTCCGCGAAATGCACCGTCCCGTCCTCTGGGAGATGCGTGCGGAACCAATGTCCGTCCCTAGGACCGTCGAAGGCCCCGGTGATGACCCGAAAATGCTCGTCTCCGAGGCGGAGGACGGTCAGGTCGGACTTGAACCCCCCCGACTGGGTGAGCAGCGGCGTGTACACCGAGCGTCCCACTTCGACGTCGGCGTTGTTCACCATCATCTGCTGGATGTAGTCGACGACACCGGGGCCGGTGAAGTCGAAGATGACGAAGGGGGCGAGATCGACGAGACCGACCTTGTCCCGCATCGCCAGGTGCTCCGCGCTCTGGATCGGCGACCACCACCGGCGATCCCACTCGTGGGGGCGATCCTCGACGCCATAGTGGTCAACCAGGGACGCATTCGATTCATACCAATGGGGGCGCTCCCAGCCTCCGGCCTCGAAATAGACCGCCCCGAGATCACCGGTCCGGGAATGGACCGGGGAGAGACGCTTGTCCCGTTCCGAGGCCCACTGCTCCCGGGGGTGGACGATCCCGTAGGTCTTGTTGAAATGCTCGGCACAACGGGCTCGCACGTGGTGCTCGGTGCGGGCATAGGGGTAGAAACGGGCGATATCGGAGGCGTGTGGATCGAGCTCGGGATATCCGTGTGTCATCCACTCGGCGACTGCCCGCCCGGTCCCCGGCCCCTCCTTGATCCAGATCGCGGCCGCCGACCAGAGGTTGCGCACCTCCACGGTCTCACCGATGAGAGGCATGGCGTCGGGGGTTAGGGAGAGGAGCCCGTTGACTGCGTACTTGATCTCTGCTCCGGACAGGATCTCGGGCATCAGCTCGAGGGCGGCCTCCAGCTGATCGTCGAAGTCATCGGCGGTGAACGGGAGCTCGGTGGGGGACATCCGAGCCTCGGCAATCGATGGGATCTCGTCGGGGGAGTGGAAGATCGGGCGATGGGCGTAGGAGCCGACCTCCATCGATCCCGACGTCTGCCGTTCGTACATGAAGGTGTCCATGTCGCGGACGATGGGGAAGGCGAGCTCCTTGCCAGATTCCTGAAGGATCGGGATCGGCCCCACGTCGATCATCTGATGCACGGCGGGGGTGAGGGGGATGGTGGCCCCGGCCATCCGGGCGACTCTCGGGCTCCACACCCCGCAGGCGATCACCACGTAGTCGGCCTCGACCCGGCCCTTGTCGGTGACCACGGCCTTGACGCTCCCCCGGGCAGTCTCGATGCCGAGGATCTCGGTGTTGGCCAAAACCTGCAGTGCGCCCAGCGCTTGGGCCCGCTCCCGGAAGATGGTGCCCGCCCGCAGCGAGTCGACGGCTGAGACGGTCGGGAAATAGGCGCCGCCCAGCAAGATCTCCTCGTTGATGAAGGGGACCAACTCCTTGATCTCGGCGGGGCTGACCAGGTGGGCTTCCATGTCCCAGTTCTTGGCGGAGCTCATCCGCCGTCGGAGCTCCTCCATCCGCTCCTCGGTCCGGGCCACCTCGATGCCGCCACAGGTGACGTTGACCCCCATCTCCTCGTACTGCCGCTGGCTGTCGAGGGTGAGCATCGCCATCTCTTTGTTGTGATCCACCGGGAAGATGAAGTTGGAAGCGTGACCGGTGGACCCGCCCGGGTTGGGGAGCGCGCCTTTGTCGATCTGGACGATGTCACGCCATCCGAGCTCGGCGAGATGGCCGACCACCGAATTGCCGACGATCCCGGCTCCAATCACCACCACGCTGGCGGTCGAGGGCACATCACTCAAGTCAGAACCTCGTTTCCTGGTCAGCCCAATAATGGCCCGCCATGGACTCTGTTGCGGTCGGCAGACTAGTGTTCCAACATATAGCACACGCCCGCATCGTGGAACACACCGGAGACGCCGATGGCTGACGAAGAGCTAGACCTGAAATCATTGCCCAACGAGGACCTCGTGCCGCAGATGCACGACGATCTCTACGACGGCATGGCCGACGAAATCGTCGAAGGCACCAAGATCCTCCTCGATCGCGGTTGGGGACCCCAAGAAGTGCTCAACAAGGCGCTGGTCGAGGGGATGCGAATCGTCGGGATCGACTTCCGTGACGGGATTCTGTTCGTACCTGAGGTTCTGCTGGCCGCCAACGCCATGAAGGCCGGCATGGAGGTGCTTCGGCCGCTGCTCGTAGAGACCGGGGCCAGGACCATTGGGAAGGTCGTCATCGGGACGGTCAAGGGCGACATCCACGACATCGGCAAGAACCTGGTGGCAATGATGCTCGAGGGCGCCGGCTTCGAGGTGATCAACCTCGGAATCAATACCGACGCCGAGGAGTTCATTGCCGCCCTCGACGAGCACAAGCCCGACATCCTCGGAATGTCGGCGTTGCTGACGACGACGATGCCCTATATGAAGGTGGTCATCGACTCCTTGAAGGAGCGCAACATCCGCGACGATTACATCGTCATGGTCGGTGGGGCACCGCTCAACGAGGAATTCGGGATGGCGATCGGCGCCGATGCCTATTGCCGCGATGCTGCGGTTGCGACCGAGACCGCCGAGGCGCTGGTCCTTGCCCGCCGTCTGACCTCCGGTGAAGACCCGTGATCCAGCCTCGCGATCGGCTCTTGGTGATCGCCTGTGGTGCGCTGGCCAAGGAGATGCTGGATGTGGTCAAGCTCAACTCGTTGGACTGGGTGGATGTCGAGTGCCTTCCGGCCCGGCTCCACAACACACCCCAACTCATCCCGGCGGCGGTTGAGGAACGACTCGACTCGGCTCTCGGGCGCTACCGGAACGTGTTCGTCGGCTATGCGGACTGTGGTACCGGCGGCATGCTCGACAAGGTGCTCGAGGCCAGGGGAGTGGAACGACTTCCCGGCGCCCATTGCTATGAGTTCTTTGCCACGAGTGGCGATTTCGCGGCGATGCACGATCAAGAGCCGGGCACCTTCTATCTCACCGATTTCTTGGTCAAGCATTTCGAACGCCTGGTCTGGAACGGCCTCGGCCTCGATCGCTGGCCCCAGCTCCGTGACGACTACTTCGGCAACTACAAGCGTCTGGTGTATCTGTCCCAGGTCGAATCACCAGACTTGGTGGACCGAGCCAGGGCAGCCGCAGCCCGACTCGGACTCGACTTCGAGCATGAGGCGGTGGGCTATGGCGAAATGGCGACGACCTTGGTCGAGGTAGCGACGAGGGTTCCGGCATGAGTCCACGCGGCGGCGGCGGCCCCGAGCTGACCGTGATTCGATGGCGCGAGATTCCCGCTCAGGTCACGGCTCGGAAGGGCAGAGAAACGGTCAAGTTCGAGCTCTCGGCGAGGTTTCAGATAGCCATCGACCGGGCCGCCATGTACGCCGGGCTGTTCGGCACCGACGAGTACCTGTCCGAGTGGACACGCGATTCACGTCCCTGTGGCGACGACCTCGATGCCGAAGCGGCAGCTGAGGCAGCCCGCCTCGAAGCCGAGTTCGATTCCGACACTCTCAATGACCTGGCGGCCAATGGGGGCGCTAGATGACCGACACCGTTGTCTCGTCTTCGACCCGGGAGGTGGTGATCGGATTCGACCGCCCCTTCGTCCTCATCGGTGAGCGGATCAACCCCACGGGGCGCAAGCTTCTTGCCGAGGAGATGAAGAAAGGTGACTTCTCCCGGGTCGAGACCGACGCCATCAGTCAGGTCGCCGCTGGAGCGCAGATGCTCGATGTGAACGCCGGGATCCCACTTGCCGACGAGCCCGCCCTGCTCGCTCGCGCCGTGCAACTGGTTCAGTCCCTGACCGACGTTCCGCTGTCCATCGATTCTTCGATCGTCGAGGCGTTGGAATCAGGTCTTGCTGCCTATCAGGGCAAGCCCTTGGTCAATTCAGTCACTGGCGAGGACGAAACAATGGAGAGAGTGCTCCCTCTGGTCGCCAAGCACGGAGCCGCGGTGGTTGCCATCTCCAACGACGAGACCGGGATCTCAGAAGACCCCGACATCCGCTTCGAGGTCGCGAAAAAGATCGTGAACCGGGCCGCCGATCACGGAATCCCTACCGAGGATGTCGTGGTCGACCCGCTGGTGATGCCGATCGGCGCCATCGGGACCGCGGGCCGACAGGTCTTCCATTTGATTCGCCGATTGCGCGCCGAGCTTGGGGTGAACACCACTTGTGGTGCCTCGAACATCAGCTTCGGTCTCCCCAACCGCGCCGGGATCAACGCCGCCTATCTGGCGATGGCGATGGGGGCCGGGATGACTTCGGCGATCACCAACCCGCTCGAGGGAGAGATTCGTCAAGCAATCCTGGCGGCTGATGTCCTGAACGGGCACGACCCGAACTGCGCCACCTGGATACGCACCTATCGGGTGCCTCCCGCGCCTGGTGAGAGAGGCCGTGCTCGTGAGAACCGCCGCCGAAGCGGCTGAAACGCCGTGACGAGACAAGTGATCTTCACCCCCTCGGGGCGGAGAGGATCCTTTCCGGACGGCACCACGGTCCTCGACGCCGCCCGAAGCCTGGGTGTCGACCTCGACTCGGTTTGCGGGGGCCGGGGCATCTGTGGTCGGTGCCAAGTGGTCGTCGGGAGCAAGCCAGGGGTGGAAGCCCGACCCGACCGTCTTTCCGATCCCGGCCCCACCGAGATCGACTACCAGGGAAAGCGACCGCTGGGTGAGGGTCACCGGCTGGGATGCGCCGCCCAAATCGTGGACGACGTCGTAATCGATGTCCCAGCTGACAGCCAGGTGCATCGCCAGGTGATACGGAAGCGTGCCGGGGTGTCTGCCCTCCCCGTGGATCCCATCGTTCGTCTTCACTACGTGGAGGTTCCTCAACCCGATCTGGCCAGCCCCACCGGTGATCTGGAACGGCTGATCGAAGCACTCGCCGAGCAATGGGAGCTCAATGGATTGGTGGTCGACCACGCCGTGCTGCCTGGGCTGCAGACGGCTCTGCGCGGTGGTGAATGGACGGTGACCGTGGCGGTCCGGGACGGAAGAGACTTGATCGCCATCTGGCCAGGTTTTCGCGATCTCGCAGTGGGGGTGGCGTTCGATGTCGGCTCCACGACCATCGCCGGGCATCTCTGTGATCTCGCCACTGGATCGGTCCTCGCCTCGGCGGGCCGTATGAATCCCCAGATCGGCTTCGGCGAGGACCTGATGAGCCGGGTCTCCTATGTGATGATGAACGAGGACGGGGCCTCGCGTCTCACTGCCGTGGTTCGTCAAGCACTCGACGAGCTGATTGGCGAGTTGGTGGGAGAAGCTGGGGTGGAGCGGAGCGACGTGCTCGAGCTGACCCTGGTGGGAAACCCGATCATGCACCATCTGGTGTTGGGACTCGACCCGCGCGAGTTGGGCACCGCCCCCTTTGCCCTGGTCACTACTTCGGCGCTCCACACCCCCGCCGGCGAGCTCGGTCTCGAGGTCCATCCCGGTGCCCGGGTTTACACCCTCCCCTGCATCGCGGGTCATGTCGGCGCGGACGCTGCAGGCGCCGTTCTTTCCGAAGGCCCGCATCGCGGCGACAGCCTGCAGCTGCTGGTGGACGTCGGCACCAACGCTGAGCTCGTGCTCGGAAACAAGGAACGCCTATTGGCGGCATCGAGTCCGACCGGGCCCGCTTTCGAGGGTGCCCAGATTTCCTCGGGACAACGGGCGGCACCGGGCGCCATCGAACGGGTGCGCATCGACCGATCGTCGCTGGAGCCCCGTTTTTCGGTGATCGGCCAGGAGATGTGGTCCGACG
>JALYNX010000279.1 GCA_030772935.1 Actinomycetota bacterium
GTCCCGGACGCCGGCGGCCTCGCTAGCGTCGCCCCGGTGGTTGCTGTCTCTGCTGTTGCCGATGTGAAAGCGGCGCTCGATGCGGCGCACATCACCCAGGGCACTCTGAACGGCTTCACCCTCATCGATGACGAGCTGGCCCTGGTCCGCGCCGGCGAGATCGAAGTCACCGTCGAAAGCGAAGGGGGCACCGCCGCTCTGGCCGGGGTCCCCGTCGCCCTCAAGGATCTCATCGACCACCGGGGTCGGGTGACGACCTGTGGATCGGCCTTTTACCGCCAGGAGGCAATCAAAAGCGCATCGGCAGTGGAACGCCTGGAGACGGCAGGCGCGGTGATCGTCGGTCGCACCGGGCTTCACGAGTTCGCCTTCGGGTTCTCCAGCGAGAACCCGCACTTCGGGCCAGTCCGCAACCCATGGGATCCAGCCACCTCACCGGGTGGGTCCTCCGGTGGTTCGGCTGCCGCCGTCGCGGCGGCGATCACCCCGATCGCCATCGGGACCGACACCGGTGGCTCGGTGCGGGTCCCGGCAGCCTTGTGCGGCTGCTTCGGCCTCAAAGTCACCCACGGCAGGATCCCACTCGATGGAGTGTTCCCGCTGGTTGCCTCGATTGACACCGTGGGCCCCCTCGCCGACTCCATCGAGAACCTCGAGGTCGCCTACCGGGTGATGTCGGACGACAACACCGCCGAGCCGGGCCCCACTCGGCTGCGCATCGGGATCCCCCAGCCTTGGTTCGACGAGGCACCGATGGACGACCAGGTGGATTCTGCTTTCACTGTGGCTTTGCAACACCTGACCGATCTCGGCCACGAGGTGCATCCGCTGCCCCTTCCCGATGTCGTGCCGGGCCGTGAGATCATCTTCGCCATCGCCAGTGAAGTCACCAATGTCCACCGCGGGTTTCGGGCGAAGGGCCTCCCCTACGGTGACGATGTTGCGGCCCGCCTCGAGGACTGTGCGAATGTCACCGACGAGGAATCCGAGACAGGACATCTCTGGCAGCAGCGGATTCGGGACCGGTTCGCCGATGCGTTCGAGACAGTCGACCTCTTGCTGACCCCCACCGTGCCTGTCATGCGGAAGGTGATCGGGGTCGACACGATCGGAGACCTTCACTACCGGGTTGTTCTTTCCTGGTTCACTGCACTCGTCAACCACGCCCTTCTTCCGGCGCTGGCCATGCCTCTGCTCGACCAGGGCACCCCACCGGTCTCCCTCCAAGCGATCGGGCCGATCGGATCGGAGACGATGCTCCTGGGTTTTGGTCGGGAGCTCGAGCGAATCCGAATGGTCGGCTTCGTGTCTCCAATCGTTAAACCTGGGTAGCCCATGGGGCCGATAAAATGGGTCCAGCGAGCCACCGAGATTCCGACCTTTCGCCAGAACCAGGTGTTCAATAGCTCGGGCGCCTGCGCGCCAAGAAGAACTGACAAGGAAGTGAAACAAAAGTGGCTGAGAAGATCGCCACGGCCGAACCTGTAACTGCCAACACCGAGACCTACGACAAGGTGGTCATCCGATTCGCCGGGGACTCCGGTGATGGAATGCAGGTGGCCGGATCTAGATTCACCGACGCCAGTGCGTTGTTCGGGAATGACCTGGCAACCCTGCCTTCGTTCCCCGCAGAGATCAGGGCCCCCGCCGGGACCCTTCCCGGGGTATCGAGTTTCCAGGTTCAGATCGCCGACTTCGACATCCTGACCGCCGGAGACCAACCCGACTGCCTGGTGGCAATGAACCCCGCAGCCCTCAAGAAGAACCTCATGGACCTACGTCAGGGCGGCACTCTGATCGTCAACACCGACGCCTTCGACGAGCGGAACCTGGCCAAGGCGGGCTACAAGTCGAACCCGCTCGAAGACGGGACACTCGATGGCTACAGGGTGATCGCGGTCCCCATGGACGAGTTGACCAAAGAGGCCGTCAAGGACTCGGGAGTCAGCGGGCGAAGTGTGCTTCGCTCCAAGAACTTCCTCGCCCTCGGGCTTCTGGCATGGCTCTTCCATCGCCCCACCGAGCCGACAATCGATTGGGCACGCAAGAAGTTCTCCAGGACCCCGGAGGTGGCGGAGGCAAACATTGCCGCCTTCCAGGCGGGATACACCCTGGGGGAGGCCACCGAGGCGGCCAAGGTCACCTTCGTGGTGAAGCCCGCGGCCCTCGACCCCGGGACCTACACCAACATCAATGGAAACTCGGCGCTGGCCTGGGGTCTGATCGCTGCTTCCAAGCTGTCGGGATTGCCCCTGTTCTACGGGTCCTACCCCATCACCCCGGCCTCCGACATCCTCCACGAGCTGGCGCGCCATAAGAACTTCGGGGTTCGCACCTTTCAGGCGGAAGACGAGATCGCAGGGGTGGGGTCGGCCATCGGCGCCGCCTTCGCCGGGAGTCTGGCGGTCACCGGATCGTCGGGACCGGGGATCGCCCTCAAGAGCGAGTCGATCTCCTTGGCGTTCATGATGGAGCTGCCGTTGATCGTGATCAACGTCCAACGTGGCGGTCCCTCCACCGGTCTCCCGACCAAACCTGAGCAGTCCGACCTTCTGTTCTCGCTTTACGGACGTCACGGAGAGTCACCGATCCCGGTTATCGCGGCAGCCTCACCCAGCGACGCCTTCGCGATGGCGATCGAAGCGGCGCGACTCGCCCTCAAGTACATGACACCGGTCCTGCTTCTCAGCGACAACCAGATCGCAAATGGCTCCGAGCCCTGGAAGCTCCCCGATGTCAACAGCTTGGAGCCGATCCATGTCGAGTTCGCCAAGTACCCCAACGGGCCCGACGGCGTCTTCCTCCCTTACATGAGGGACGTCGACACCTTCGCCCGTCCCTGGGCCGTCCCCGGCACGCCCGGTTTGGAGCACCGGGTCGGGGGCCTGGAAAAGGAGGCGATCACGGGGAATGTGTCCTACGAACCTGCCAATCACCAGTTGATGACGGACACCCGGGCCTGGAAGGTGGCCAACATCGCCAATGACATCCCTCTGGTCGAGGTCAGCGGCGACACCGATGCCGAGATCCTGGTCCTCGGTTGGGGATCGACCTATGGGTCGATCCGAGCCGCGGCCCGTCGGGTTCGCCTCGCCGGCAAGAAAGTGGCCACCGCCCACCTGCGGTACCTCAACCCGATGCCCACCAACCTGGGCGAGGTCCTCAATTCCTACAAGCAGATCCTGATCCCCGAGCTCAACACCGGCCAGCTCCGAAGGGTGATCAGGTCCGAGTTCCTGCTCGATGTCAAAGGCCTGAACAAGGTGGCTGGAGAGCCGTTCAAGGTCGCGGAAATCGAAGAGAAGATCCTGGAGATGATCAAGTGACCGCCCCTACGTACACCCGTGCCGACTTTCAAACCGATCAAGAGGTGCGGTGGTGCCCTGGTTGCGGGGACTACACCATCCTGGCCTCGGTCCAACAGTTCCTCGCCGGGCTCAGTCGCCCACGCGAGGAGTTCGTTTTCGTCTCGGGTATCGGGTGCGCCTCCCGATTCCCCTACTACATGAACACCTATGGGATGCACTCCATCCATGGTCGGGCACCGGCGATCGCATCCGGCATCGCCGCCACCCGCCCCGAACTATCGGTCTGGGTGATCACCGGTGACGGCGACGGCCTCTCGATCGGGGGCAATCACCTGATCCATGTGCTGCGGCGCAACGTCAACCTGAAGATCCTGTTATTCAACAACCAGATCTACGGTCTGACCAAGGGTCAGTACTCCCCGACGTCCGAGTTGGGCAAACACACCAAATCGACCCCGTACGGCTCGATCGACTACCCCTTCAACCCGGTTTCGCTGGCCCTGGGGGCCGAAGCGACGTTCGTGGCCCGGACCGTGGACATGGATCGTCACCACACCGAAGGCATCCTGCGCGCTGCCTACGAGCACGAGGGCTCGGCGTTCGTCGAGATCTATCAGAACTGCAATGTGTTCAACGACAAGGCATTCATCCAGTTGACCGGCAAGGAGGAACGTGTCCACAACCGCATCGACCTCGAGCCCGGCAAGCCGATCGTGTTCGATGAGGGCGCCAAGGCCGTGGTCCTGCGCAACGGTCAGGCAACTGTGGTCGACAGCTCATCGGTCGACCCGGCCGCGATCCTGGTTCATGACCCGACCCGACCTGACCCCTCGATTGCCTTCACCCTGAGCCGGCTCTCGCACGGACCCTACGGGCCAACCCCGCTCGGGATCTTCCGAAGCGTGAAACGGCCGACCTATGAGTCCCAGATGAGCGCCCAGATCGAAGCGGCGCGCCAGAAGGCGGGCGAGGGAGACCTGGCCAAGCTGATCGCAAGCCATGGCACGTGGACCGTCAAAGACCCGAGCAAGAACGGCGGTTAGGCGCTTCTAAATCCGGAACACAACCTGGCTTCGGCTCGGTTCGTAGTGGCTCAGCGCCTGACCCCCGCCAAGGCGAACTCCGTCACCTCGTCGACCAGTTGCCTCCCATCCACCGCGCCGTCGGACCGATACCATCGCTCAAGGGCGTTGAGTATGGAGAGGATGAAGATCGAGCTCAGCTTGGGGTCCAGATCGGGACGGAAAGTCGCGTCGGAGGCGCCGGCCCCGATCACCTGTCGGAAAGCCTGCTCATAGGCATCCCGGGCGGCGATGACCCGGCTCCGATGCTCGGTGTCGAGCATCCTCGCCTCGTTGAGATAGGTGCGAACGACGTCGCGATTCTCGAGCACCACCTGGATATGGCCTGCGATCAGCCGACGCAGGCGTTCATCCGAAGAGCCGCCGGCCGCAGCGGCAGCCGCGGCGGACGCTTGGAACAAGCGGGCGCCCTCCTCCACGACTTCCACGAGGAGATCCTGTTTGGACTCGACGTGGGCATATAACGAGGAACCGAGGAGCCCGAGCTCCCGTCCCAGGTCCCGCATCGAGGTCCCGTGATATCCCTTCTCTGCAAAGAGACGCCCGGCTGCCTCGATGACATCCTGGCGGGTATTGCGAACGCTCACCATCAGCGATGGTCGTAACGGACGACGACACGATCTCCAACCGGATGCGACTGACAGGTCAGCACATATCCGGCTTCGATCTCCGAGTCGATCAGGGCGTAGTTCTTGACCATGGTCACTTCGCCCTCCTCGATTCGCCCCTTGCAGCTGGCACACATGCCGCCCTTGCACGAGTACGGCAACTCGGACCGAACCCGGAGCGCCGCGTCCAGAATCGAGGTTTCCGGGGTCATCAGAGTGTCGACGGCCCGCCCGTCGAGGATCACGGTCAAATGCACGGAACCCTCGCCCGGCGCCGGCTCGGGGGGGAGGGTCGAGACGTCCAACGGTCCAGCAAAGAACAACTCGTCATGAATTCGGTCCTCACCGACGCCCATCTGGGTCAGGGTCTCCCTCGCCATCATCACCATGTCGAAGGGCCCGCACAGGTACCAACTGTCGACCTCGCGACCGCCGAGGAGCTTGTCATGGATGGTCGCGAGCTTTTCGGCATCGATCCGACCCGAGAGCAGCGGCAGGTCCGACCCCTCGCGACTGAGGAGATGGAAGAGCTGAAGCCGGGCCGGGTACCGGTCCTTGAGTGCCTCCAACTCCTCGAGGAACATCACGCTGTTGACGGTTCGGTTGCCAAAGAGGACCGTCCAGGACGAGCCCGGCTCCGATTCCAGAGTCGTCGAAACCAGAGACAGGACCGGGGTGATCCCGGATCCAGCCGCGATCGCGACCCGATGTCGGGCCCGGCCCGCCTCGGGCTGGATCGTGAACTCGCCCACCGGTGGCATGACGCCGATGACGTCCCCGGCGTGTAACTGGCTGGTCGCCCACGTGGAGAAGGCCCCTCCGGGGAGACGCTTGATCCCGACTCGGAGCTTGCCCCGGTTGGCGTTGGCGCAGATCGAATACGACCTCCGCAGGTCCTCGCCATCCACCTCAGCGCGCAGTGTCACGTGTTGCCCCGGCAGGTACTGGAAAGTCGGAATCAACTGCGGTGGCACGTCGAACGTCACCGCGACCGAGTCATCGGTCAGGGGTGATACCTCTATCACGCGCAGCGGGTGGAACTCCACGGAGCCCATTTGGCGCTCAGAACTCCTTGAACCAGTCGAACGGCTCGCCACATTGGATGCACACCATCAGCGCCTTGCAGGCGGTCGAGCCAAACGTCGACACCATCCGAGGCACGGACGCGGCGCATCGAGGACAGAGCACATCGGCGTCTGCGGTTGGCGGTGCGATTCCGAAAGCCGCGAGCTTGGCCCTCGCCCCGGGACCGATCCAGTCGGTGCTCCACACCGGGGTATGGGTGATCTTGACCACGACCCGTTCGAATCCGGAAGCAACCAGACGATCCCGAACGTCGTCTTCGATCTGGCTCATGGCAGGGCAACCCGAATAGGTGGGAGTGATGGTCACCACCACCTGGCCCTCGTCGACCACCACATCGCGCAGGATCCCCAGCTCGGCGATGGTCAGCACCGGAATCTCAGGATCGACCACAGTGCTCACTGCCTCACGGGCACGGTCCAGGTCGATGAGACGGGCTGCGATCACCATTTCAATCCCGGGTACGAGCGCTGCATCCACTGCATCTCGGCGAGGAGAAAGCCCAGATGCTCGCTGTGAAGACCGCGTCGCCCCCCGGTTCGCTGATCAGGATCCTGGGGAACGTCGAGTCGAGCCTCAGCAAGGACCGATGTCACCGCTTGCTCCCAAGCCGGGCGGTAGCCGACGGCGTCATCCTGGAACATCTCGTCGGTGAACTGCCAATGGCTGTCAAGTGCCCGCTGGGCGCGTAGCGAGGACTCCTCGGTCCCGTCGCCGAGGCGGATCACCCATCCCGACGAATGTCTGAAGTGATACCTGGCCTCCTTGAGGGCGCGGCCGGCAATCCCCGCCAACTCGACATCGTCAGAGGTCGCCAAATCTTCCCAGAGGGGAAGCTGGTAACAGTCGAACAAGAGCTGGCGGACCATGGTTTCGGCAAAGTCCCCGTTGGGCTGCTCCACGAGCAAGAGATTCCGATACTCCCGTTCGCTGCGCAACATGGCGAAGTCGTCCTCGCCGCGTCCACGGCCTTCGACGGCTCCGGCCAAGCTGTAGAGAGCCCTGGCGACACCAAGATGGTCGAGGGCGATGTTGCCGAGGGCGATGTCCTCCTCGAGCTCGGGGCCACGAGAGATCCAATCACCGAGACGCTGAGCGAGGACCATGTTGTCGTCGGCATGGGCGAGGAGCCAGGCGACCCGCTCCTCGGTCGACATGGTGGCGATCACATCTGGCCCACTTCATCGGGGATCTCATAGGTGGTGGCCATCCGGTAGACCTTCTCGTTGGCCTCGATGTACTCCGCGGCATCGTCAGGCTCGAAGGAGCGGATCTCGCTGCTCGGTACCACCCACACGCTCACCCCTTCTCCCCTTCGGGTGTACACGTCGCGGGAGTTCTGGAGGGCTGTCTCCGCATCGGGCGCATGAAGACTGCCGATGTGGACGTGAGATACGCCACGCCGGGCCCGTACGAAAACCTCCCACATCGGCCACACGCCTCCGGTGGTCTCTGCACTCGTCTCGATCTCGGCGCTTTCCCCGGGGGCTATCGGTACTTCATAGGTCATGTCGCCTCCTCAGGTCGCGCCGGTTCGAGAAGTCTCTCGGCATGGGCGAGGGCGGCCTCCCTGACCCAGGCTCCCTCTTGCCAGGCGTCGACCTTGTGCGCAAGTCGCTCCCGGTTCATCGGCCCGTCTCCCTTGACCACGCGCCAGAACTCATCCCAATCGATCTCCCCGAAGTCGTAGTGGCCTCGGTCCTCGTTCCATCGCAACTCGGGGTCGGGTATCTGCAGCCCGAGATAGTCGGCTTGGGGAACGGTCATGTCGACGAATTGCTGGCGAAGGTCGTCGTTGGAGACCCGCTTGATCTTCCAGGCCATGGACTGCTCGGTATGGGTGGACTCGTTGTCGTGGGGGCCGAACATCATCAGCGAGGGCCACCACCAACGGTCCAGGGCGTCCTGGGCCAACGCCTTTTGGGTTTCGCTCCCCTCACAGAGTCGAATCAAGAGTTCGTAGCCCTGTCTCTGATGAAAGGACTCCTCTTTGCAGATTCGGACCATTCCTCGCGCGTAGGGCCCATAGGAACAGCGGGTGAGCATGACTTGATTGGTGATCGCGGCGCCGTCGACGAGCCATCCAATGGTCCCGATATCCGCCCAGTTCAGTGTCGGGTAGTTGAAAATCGACGAGTACTTGTGCTTCCCCTGATGCAACAGCTCCTGGAGCTCGTCCCTCCTGACTCCGAGGGTCTCCGCCGCCGAGTACAGATACAGGCCGTGTCCGGCCTCATCCTGGACCTTGGCCATCAGGATCGCCTTGCGGTGAAGACTGGGGGCTCGGCTGATCCAGTTCCTCTCCGGCTGCATCCCGATGATCTCGGAATGGGCGTGTTGTGCGATCTGACGGATCAAGGTCTTGCGGTATGCATCCGGCATCCAATCGGTGGGCTCGATCTTGTCTTCGGCGTCGACCACCGCCTGAAACCGCTGCTCGGCATTCATGACCGTCAGCCTATCACAAACGAACGTTCGTTCGTGAGGTGAGAATGAGCCGCCTTACCCTCCTAATAGGGAGGCACAGGGCCGTATATGACCCCTGTGCGTCCCTATTACGGTGGATCACCCGGCTCCGCGTTCAGCTCTCGAAAGAGCCGGCCAACTCGCCGTTGAGATAGACGTCTCGAGACTGCTCCGCCCACCTTCCCAACGGCACCGTGATCGTGAAGGGCTCGATCACCTGGGCACAGGATTGATCACTATTGATCTGGGAGATCATTGTGATCTCGATCTTCTCCCCGTTGTCCTCGACTGACCAGAAGACCTCATGACACGGTGTGGGTTTCTCCCCTTCCACCTGGAGGCTCACCTGGATCGGAAAGCTCTCCATGATCAAGAGGTCGGCGCTGGTGATAGAAACCTCACCAGAGTCGCTTCCGTCGATCGGTGGCCTCGGCTCGGGGATCGAGCCAATCGGCCCCGGCTCGGCAATGGGCTCGTCGCCGTCGGAGTCAACAGGCTGCTCAGGGGGGAGAGTGGTCGTAGTGGTCGGGGCATCGCCTCCGAAGCCGGGCTCGGCTCCGCCGCAAGCGACCAGCGCGCTCAATACCAACAGAACGGAAAGGAGTCTCCTCATGATCATTAGATGATGAGACCGGGCAAACGGTTCCTCAGGCCAGGGCGACCAGGTCGAGGAGGGCCTCGTCGAAGAATCTCATTTCGCCTTCCGGCATGAGCACCGCACGGTCCGGGAGCAGCTGGGCGACGAAATCGGTGTCATGGCTGACCAGGACGATTGTTCCGTCATAGATGCTCAAAGCGTCGAGAAGCGCCTCCTTCGCCTGCGGGTCGAGGTTGTTGGTCGGCTCGTCGAGCAGGAGGACGTTGGGGCGTGCCGCGACCAGCATGGCAAGGGCGAGCTTGGTCTTCTCCCCGCCCGAGAGGGTCGCCGCATCCTGCTCGACCTTGTCGGCCAGCAGGAAATGACCGAGCAACGACCGCAACGTCTGGTCGGGCAGGCCCCCAATCGATCTCATATGGTCGAGGACCGAGACCCCGGAGAGGACCTGTTCGTGCTCTTGGGCGTAGTAGCCGAGGGTGGCGTTGTGGCCGAGGTTGACCTCGCCAAGGTCTGAGGTCTCGACGCCTGCCAGAATCCGGAGCAGGGTGGTCTTGCCCGCCCCATTGAGCCCGATCAAGAGCATTCGCTCCCCGCGCTCGACGGCGAATTCGAGATCGATAAACACCAGGTTGTCCCCGTACGCCTTGGCCAGCCCAAGCGCCGACAAGGGGACACGGCCCGATTTCGGCGGCTGCGGGAACGCGACCCGGACGTTCTTTCCGCCTTTCTGCACCTCCACCAGGTCTCGTTTCATGCGGTCGACCCTCGTTTCCCAGGCGCGGGCAGCCTTTGCCATCTTCTCGGTCGTGCCCTTGAAACGACGGATGTTCTCCTCGAGCCGGGCGATTGCCTCGTCCTGATGTTTGCGCTCCCGCTCCTTGCGCTCACGACGGCGGTCCCGCTCCAAGAGATAATGCGAGTAGTTGCCCCGATAGGACTCCAACTCGCCGTGTTCGAGGGCGAGGACCGAAGTGATGGCCTCGTCGAGCAGCGGCAGGTCGTGAGACACAACCAGCATCCCTCCGCGGTAGGTGGTCAACCATTCGATCAGCCAGGCCTTGGCGTCGAGGTCGAGATGGTTGGTGGGCTCGTCGAGCAAGAGGATGTCGGTCTCGGCGAAAAGGATGCGGGCCAATTCCACCCTTCTCCGCTGACCGCCGGACATGGTGGCCACAGGTTGGCCCAGCTCGTCGTTCCCGATGCCCAAAGCGGCAGCCATTCGCTTCGCCTCGGCCTCGGCGATGAATCCGCCCTTGGCCTCGAACTCGTCGTGGAGGCGCCCGAAACGGAGTATCCCCCGGTCCCGGTCGTCGCCGGTCAGATCGTGCAGCCGGCGCCTGGCGTCCTCGATCCGACGCTGCATGGCTCCAATGTCGCGAGCCATCAAGATCCGCTCCAGTGCAGTGGCATCCACATGCTCCAACTCGGGAAGGGCTGCCTCCTGTGAGAAGTAGCCGATGGTCCCGGAGCGCAACACGGATCCGTCGGCCGGGTTGAGGTGACCGGTCAATGTGCGCATCAACGTGGTCTTGCCGGCCCCGTTGCGACCGACGAGCCCGATGCGATCCCCGGATTGCACACTGAAGGAGACCCCATCGATCAGAGTTCGAGGGCCGGCTTCGATACGGAGGTCGCGTGCGATCAACATCGGCGTTCCTGGATTTCAGAAACGATAGGTGCCGACCGGGGATTACCCGGAGTCATTTACCTCTGAAAGGGGCTGAATGTTTCGGTTCACCCGGAAGAAGTTGGTCGGGTCATAAATGGCCTTGACCTTTGCCAAACGCTCGGAGTTCCCCCGATACGACTCGTCGATTCGAGTCGACTCCTCGTCCTCGGTCTGGAAATTGATGTAGTTGCCCCCAGTCGAGAAGGGCTGGACCGCGGCCCAGGCCTTTCGCACCCAGTCACGATTCGCCGGAACCAACTCTGCTCCAGCTGATGCTGAGGCGATGGCGCAGACATAGGCCGCGTCGCGATTGCCAACTGCCCCGTCATCCTCGGGATGTTCACCAAGAGCTCCCTCCACATGGAAGAGCACGATCTGATTCGCCGGGGCGGTGAGCCCGACGAATTGCGCCCTGACCGTTGCCAGCAGCTGATCGCTGAGCTCGGGCACGAACTCGGATTTCCAGTAATAGTGCAAACCCTTGGGTTGGGTAGCGTCCAGCATCGATTGCTGGGCGACGTAGGTCTTGACCTGAAGCAGGTCCGCCCATGGGTTGCCATGGCTTTGAATCGGTGCCAGGTCGGCGGCCGCCTGCTCGCTCGACCCGGTGTGCACGGCGACAATCGCGATCATCGGTTGCCCGTGCTTGTCCTCATCCAACCAAGGGGCGGGCGGGGCGTTGCGCATCAGCAGGACGAGCGTCAACTCTCGGGATGCGCTCGAGGAGATGCCCCGGTAGAGATCGAGCACGGATTCGGCTTCCTCGGCCGACCATGCGATCAACCCGGCGGTGATCTCTGGCCCAACGGCGTGGACTCGGAAGACGAATTCACTCACCACACCGAAATTTCCACCGCCGCCTCGCAAGGCCCAGAACAGATCTGCGTTCTCTTCTGGCGAGGCTCGACGGACCTGACTGTCCGCGGTGACTATCTCGACTTCAACCAGGCTGTCGGTGGTCCAGCCGAATTGGCGGGTCAGGTACCCGAATCCCCCTCCCAAGGTGAGGCCGGCGACTCCGGTCTCCGAAACGAAGCCCAGGACCGTGGCCAGGCCGTGCTCCTGTGTCGCCCGATCGACCTCACCCAGCTTGCATCCCGCTCCTACCCGGGCGACGCCCTGCGCGACATCGACTTCGACCGTGTTCAGGCGGGACATGTCGAGCGTGATGCCACGGTCGGAGAGAGCGAGCCCGGCAATGTTGTGCCCGCCCCCCTTGATCGACAACTCGAGCCCCTGCTCTCGAGCGAAGTCGACTGTCTTCTGCACGTCCGTTTTCGTCGCTGGCCGCACCACGAGCGCGGGCTGCTTCTCGATCATCGCGTTCCAGATCAGCGTCGATTCCGCAAAGTCGGCGTGGTCTGGTGTCAGCAGGTCGCCCGACAGGCCGGCCGCAAGCGAATCGACCGCCTCGGCGGAAAGGGACGACATCTCACCGGTCAGCGTTCGGATCAGGACCTCGCTCACAACCTTGCTCCTGTCAGTAGGCGATTCGAACCTACCCGCCTACCCTGGCGTGCAGGACGGGATACAACTCGACGAAAGCCTCGTGGCCAATCTATGGAGATGGGAATCGGCGAAATCCAGCCAAGATTCGGCCAATCGCCAGCCTGCGTTCACCGTCCGGTCACATGGTGTGGTTAGAAAGTAGAGAGTCACGGTCGTTCAAAGATCGGACTACAACAGATCCCTCCTCCCAGGGGCAACTCGGGGCGACGGCAGCGTCGCCCCGAATTCGTGTTTCGATTCCCATTTTGATGACATCACTATGCATCTGAGGGCGGTAGGGGGCGACCGGTAAGCTCGCCATGTGGAGCGCTCGACGGGGTACGCAAAGGTCGGCACGGACCAAATCGCATACGAGGTGCTGAGCTCCGACATTGAGTCTGCCGTCGACCTGGTGTTGACAGCCGGCAGTTTCGGAGCATTCGACTCCGATTGGGAGGACCCCCAAGCAGAGCTCTTCCTGCGCCGGCTCGCCTCGTTCGCACGTGTCATTCGCTTCGACCGTCGCGGAACAGGCGCTTCCGATCCGTTGCCCCTCGACGCGATGCCTCCATGGGAATCCTTCGTGGAGGAACTCGAGTGCGTCCTGGAAGAAGTGGGCAGTGTGCGCACAGCCGTCATGACCACGTACGACGCAGGCCCGATGGGCATGCTCTTCGCCGCCACCAAGCCGGAGCGGACCGCGGCACTCATCCTGGTCAACACCAGCAGCAAGTACGTCGCCTCCGACGACTATCCGGTCGGCTTTCCCCCGGAGGCCGCCGAGCAGCTGAACGAAACCATGGCCGACCGATGGGGAAGCGATCGACATGTGCTGCTCCAGGTGCCAAGTCGGGCTGACGACCTCGAATTCCGCAAGTGGTATGCAAAGAAGACTCGCTCGATCGCAGGCCCGATGGCAGCCGCTGCCTACTTCCGATCCATGTTCGCCGCCGACGCCCGATCGCTGCTGGCAGCCATTCACGTGCCCACCCTGGTCCTCCATCGATCCTCGTACCACTTCATGCCCATCGGACATGGCAAGTACCTCGCGGACAACATCGAGGGCGCCCGATTCGTCGAATTGCCTGGCTCCGACGGCCCGCTCTACTGGGAGCACGCGGACGCGGCGCTGGATGCAATCGAGAGTTTCATGACAGGAGTCGCGCCGGCGCAGGCGACAGACCGAGTCCTCGCCACCGTTCTCTACACCGACATCGTCGACTCCACCCGACTACTGGCAGAAATGGGTGATGCGCGCTGGCGCGGCGTCTTGGACACCCACGACCACCTTGCGGGACGCCTCATCGCGGGCAACGGAGGCCGCCTGGTCAAGAGCACCGGCGATGGCGTGCTGGCTACGTTCGACGGGCCGGGCCGTGGAATCCGGTTTGCCACCGGGTTCCGCCAACAACTCCAGACGATCGACCTGACGATCCGCTCTGGAATCCACACCGGTGAGGTGGAGATGCGAGGTGGGGATGTCGGCGGCATGGCGGTCCACCTGGCAGCCCGGATCATGGCCGAGGCGGGGGCAGGCGAAATCCTGGTGTCGCGGACTGTCAAGGAGCTGGTGGTCGGATCGGATCTCACGTTCGAGGATCGCGGGGTACATCACCTCAAGGGAATCGAGGGTGAGTGGCCATTGCTGGCCGTTACGACAGCCGGTTGAGCATTGTCCGATCAACTCCCGGAGTGAGCCTCCTTGGTGCGTGCGATGAGCTCTCTGAGGATGCCGAGCTCCTTAGCGGTCGGGGGCTCGGTCGTCACTATCTCCTCAGCCACCCGAAGGTCCCAGCCGGTGTGCGCCACGACCACGTCAATCTCTACCCCGGGGTGGGTGGCCATCAGGGTCAGCTCGTGGCTCTCGGGGTCGGGCTCGAGCACGGCGAGATCGGTGATAACGACCGACGGCCCGGCACCAACCTGCCCGGCCCTCCCCTCACCCTGCCGCCCGAACCCGACAGAGGTCACGAAATCCACCGAGGAGACGAATGATCGGGTCGTCTGACGAAGCATGACGCACACCTCACGGGCACCAGAGGCGATCTCCGGTGCCCCGCCCGCACCCGGGAGCCGGACCGACGGGCGGTCGTAAGGGCCGATGACCGTGGTGTTCAGGTTGCCGAAGCGGTCGATCTGCGCGGCCGAGAGGAAGCCGACATCGATGCGACCCGCCTGCAGCCAGTAGCTGAAAACCTCGGGGACCCCCACGACAAGGTCCGCATTCTCAGCCAGCTCTCCATCGCCGATCGACAGGGGCAGGAACTCGGGTCGGGTCCCGATCGTCCCCGACTCGTAGATCAGAACGACATCGGGGGCGTGGGAGAGACGCGCCAGATTGGCCGCCTCACTCGGTAGACCGATCCCGACGAAACACACCTGCCCGTCACTGAGGAGGCGGGCCGCGGTCACGGTCATCATCTCGTCGGCCGTGTAGCCGGCAGGATTTGCGACCGATTCAGGCATCGGATGCCCGGTCGACCGCCTGATTCGTCTCGAGCGCCTTCAGATAGCCGGCGTGATCCTGGCTTTCGAGCACGAAGGTCTTCATCCAGCTGGCGAAATTGGCCCGCTCCCGAGATATCTCATCCCATCGCCTGTAGAAATCGTTGTCTCGCTTCGAGTAGCCCATCGAGTAGGACGGATGGCAGCCGTTTGGCACATGGGCCACCGCGGTGACCACCCAAGAGGGCAGGACCACGACATTGGGGCCACGGGGCTGCAGCTCATCCACGACCTCTTCAACGGTGACGATCGACGACCGCGCCGCCAGAACGGCTTCCTTCTGAACCCCGCTGATCCCCCAAAGTGCGACATTGCCCTTCCGGTCCGCCTGCTGGGCATGGATGACGGTGACATCCGGGTTGAGAGCAGGAACAGCAACCAGCTCTTCGCCGGTGAAGGGGCATTCGATCGCGGCGACGTTCGTATGCCGCACCAAGTCGGAGCCCTGGTATCCCCGGAGGATCCCAAAAGGCAATCCGGAGGCGCCCGTCACATATCGTGCCGCCATTCCGGCATGACTGTGCTCCTCGACTTCGAGTGGGAGGGGATAACCGTTCTCGACGGCGTCGCGGAACCGGTGCAGCGAGCCGACACCGGGGTTTCCGCCCCACGAAAAGACCAGCTTGCTGGCGCATCCCATCCCGATCATCTGGTCATAGATGACATCCGGTGTCATGCGGATCAGGGTCAAGTCGAGTTTCTCTTGTCGGATTAGCTCGTGGCCGGCGGCAAACGGGATGAGATGCGTGAAACCCTCCATCGCCACAGTGCTTCCGTCTGGAACCAGTTCGCGGACCGCGTCGTGCAAAGAGGCGAACTCCGCCACCTCAAACCCCGGTGGAGGTGAGCTGTCGCATCATCCTGATCGTACAGACGAGCCCACCCGGGAAAGGGCCCCCGGGACCTGCCATCGACGGGTCATTCCATTGTCTTCGCTGACTCCGTTATCTTGCCGCAGTGCCCAGCAGGAGCTTCCAACACACGGCGATCGCCGTCGCTCCGATCGCCAGGGTGTGGGAGGCATTGAACGACCCCAAGAGCTGGGAGTCGATTCCTGGGGTGGACCGGATCCTGGAATCGGTGTTCGATCCGGGAGGCCAGCTGCAAAGCTTCTCGTTCGAGAGCCTCGCCGCCGGGAAGAGATACCTCGGTCGCGCCCTCCCGGCAGGTCGGGAGCTCGAGAAGATGATGGCCTGGGATATCGAGACGTCCGAGATCAGGGGTCGCATCATCGTGGGTCTCGCCGGCGCCGACGAGGGAACCCGGGTCGATGTGATGCTTCGCTTGGAGAGCGTCGGCGTGCTCTCATCGGTCTTCTTCCCGGTCATCGCCTCGGCGATCGGCGACGGCTTCCCTAAGACCGTGGAGGACTTTGCGCGGGGACTCAGCCAGCCTTGATCTCGGAGTCTGCGGGCACCGCTTCGGCTGCGAGGCGCTCAGCCAGTTCCCGACCTTCTTCACGTCCACCTTCGGCGATCTCGGCCCGGTCGGTGATCAATGTCACCTGGTTGTTCAGGACCTGAAGGAACCCGCCGTGGACTCCGATCGTGGTCCGGGTTCCGTCGGCGGCCTCGATCACGACGGGACCGGTGACCAGGGCGCCCATCAGCGGCTCATGATTGGCCATGATCCCCAGCTCACCATCAGGCGTCTTGGCGATGACGATTGTGGCCTCACCACTCCACACCGTTGCCTCCGGCGAAACCACGTCGACCTGAAAGGTATTGGCCATCTCTATTGGCGGCCGACTTCGCCCGCCGCCAACCTTTCCCTGGAAGGCTGTTCAACGTGGCCGCGTGGGAACAGCGGCGAGCGAACAGACGCCGGTCGGCCGCAGCTACCGCCGCGCAACAAGGTTCGCGTGATCATGCGGCGGCGCTCTTCGACAACTCTGCGGCGCGGCGCTCCACGTCCTCACGACCCCCGACCATGTAGAACGCCTGCTCCGGGTATTGGTCCATCTCCCCGTCGATGACTGCCTTGAAGGAGGCGATCGTCTCCTCGATCGGGGTGTAGATGCCCGCCTGGCCCGTGAATTGCTCGGCCACGAACAGCGGCTGTGCGAAGAACCTCTGAATCCGCCGGGCTCTGGCAACGACGAGCTTGTCATCCTCGGACAGTTCGTCGATGCCGAGGATGGCAATGATGTCCTGGAGGTCTTTGTAGCGCTGCAGGATTCGCTGCGACTCGGTGGCCACGAAATAGTGGTCGGCCCCCAGGATCAACGGGTCGAGGGCCCGGCTGCTCGAGTCGAGCGGATCCACCGCCGGGTAGATACCGAGCGCGGTCAGCGGACGGGAGAGGACCGTGGTGGCGTCGAGGTGGGCGAAGGCGGTGTGCGGCGCAGGGTCGGTGATGTCGTCAGCGGGGACATAGATCGCCTGCAGAGAGGTGATCGATCGGCCCTTCAGGGAGGTGATCCGCTCCTGGAGGAACCCCATCTCATCGGCGAGGTTGGGTTGGTAGCCCACTTCCGACGGCATACGCCCGAGCAGAGTCGAAACCTCCGAGCCGGCTTGGGTGAAACGGAAGATGTTGTCGATGAACAACAGCACGTCCTGACGCTGAACGTCCCGGAAGTACTCGGCCATGGTGAGTGCGGAGAGAGCGACTCGAAGCCGGACTCCGGGCGGCTCGTCCATCTGACCGAACACCAGGGCGGCTTTCTCGATGACACCGGACTCCTGCATCTCCAGATAGAGATCATTTCCCTCGCGCGTCCGCTCCCCGACCCCGGCAAAAACGGACACACCACCGTGCTGGGTGGCGACACGGTTGATCATCTCTTGGATCAGAACGGTCTTCCCCACTCCGGCTCCACCGAACAAGCCGATCTTCCCACCTTGCAGATAGGGGCAGATCAAGTCGAGGACTTTGATCCCGGTCTCGAAGACGGTCTTCTGGGGCTCCACGTCCTCGAACGCCGGCGGGGTCCGGTGGATCGGCCAGCGCGGTTCGGAGAAGTCCTGATCCGGGGCATCGAGTGAGTCCCCCCAGACGTTGAAGATATGGCCCAAGGTCTGGTCGCCAACCGGGACCGTGATTGGGCCGCCGGTGTTGCGCACTTCGGCGCCACGGGTCATCCCATCTGTCGGAGCCAGCGCAATGGCACGCACCTTGCCTCCTCCGAGATGTTGGGCGACTTCGGCGAGCACTGAGTGGACCTTGTCACCGATTGTGATGTCGATTTCGACCGCGTAGAGGATCTCGGGCAGGCCGTCGGGCGGGAACTCGGCGTCGACGACCGGTCCGGCCACCTTGACGATTCTGCCGACACTCAGGGTGTCACTCATTGCTCACTCCGTTCGCTTCTCGCGTTCATAGTTCTCATCAGCCCTCGATCAGAGCCTCGGCGCCACCGACGATCTCTGTGATTGCCGTGGTGATCTCGGCTTGCCGCGCCCGGTTCGCCTGAACCCTCAGGACGCGGATCAATTCCTCCGCGTTGTCGGTGGCGGCTTTCATTGCCCGACGCCGGGCACTGTGCTCGGAGGCCGACGCCTCGAGCAGGATGTTGAAAATGGTGGCCTCGACATATCTGGGAAGCAGCCGACCCAATATCTCCTCGGGCGACGGCTCGAATTGATAGGACACACGTCCCGGCCCGTCGCCCTCCCCCGTCTGGGGCGGCGTGATCGGGAGCAAGGCGCGGGCAACCGGGAATTGCGTGCTCGCCGTCTGGAAATTGGTGAAGAAGGTCTCCAAGGCGTCGATCTGATGCTCCGCATAGGAGGCCATGACCCTGGCCGCGATGGCCCGGGCATCGCCGTACCCAGGGGTGTCGGTGACGCCCAGATAGGCCTGCTCGATCCGGTATCCGCGATATCGGAAATAGCTCTGGGCCTTCTTGCCGACTGTGAAGAGGAGGACATCCTTGCCCTCTTTGCGCAGCTCGTAGATGCGCTGCTCGGCGAGGCGGATGATGTTGGATGCGTAGGACCCGGCCAGACCCCGGTCAGAGGTCACGACGAGGAGACCGGCGGTTCGCACCTCCCGCCGCTCCAGTAAACGGTGCGACACCCCGCCTTGTGCGGCGCCGACATTCTCGATGACCTCGATCAGCTTCTCGGTGTAGGGCTTTGATCCCTGGACCCGAGCTATCGCCTTGGGGATACGGCTGGCGGCGATCAACTCCATGGCGCGGGTGATCTTCTTGGTGGACTCGATGCCGCGGATGCGACGTCGAGTGTCACGGAGCTGGGCGCCTGCCACCTAGCCGCTCACTCCTCGACCACGGAGCCCTCGAAGGTCTCCTTGTAGGCGACGATGGCGCTGTCCATGTCAGCCGACTCGGGCATCTTGCCGGTGTCGGCGATGGCCCCGAGCAGATTGGTGTGTCGTGCCCTGAAGAACTCGCGCAACCCCAACTCGAAACGGGCCACGTCGCGAAGGGCGACGTCGTCCATGTGCCCCTCGGTGACGGCGTAGATGGCCAGGACCTGCTCCTCGACCGGCACCGGGGAGAACTGAGGCTGCTTGAGCACCTCGACAACACGGCGCCCCCGTTCGAGCTGGGCCAGAGAGACCGAGTCGAGCTCCGAGCCGAATTCCGCGAAGGCAGCCAGCTCGCGGAACTGGGCCAGGTTGAGGCGCAGCGGCCCGGCAATCTTCTTCATCGCACTGATCTGGGCCGCGCCACCGACCCGGGATACCGAGATCCCGGCGTCCAGCGCGGGGCGGATTCCCTGATAGAAGAGGTCGGACTGCAGATAGCACTGCCCGTCGGTGATGGAGATCACGTTGGTGGGGATGTAGGCAGAGATGTCATTGGCCTTGGTCTCGATCACCGGAAGCCCGGTCAGGGAGCCGCCCCCCAACTCGTCGGAAAGCTTGGCGCAACGCTCCAGCAAACGGCTGTGGAGATAGAACACGTCACCGGGATAAGCCTCACGACCCGGAGGCCGGCGCAGCAGCAACGAGATCTCCCGATACGCCACAGCCTGCTTGGAAAGGTCGTCGTATACGACCAAGGCGTGCTCGCCGTTGTACATCCAATGCTGTCCGATGGCCGAGCCCGAGTAGGGGGCATACATCTGGAGAGCCGGGGCGGCCGATGCAGGCGCATGGACCACGACGGTGTATTCCATGGCTCCAGCCGCCTCGAGGGTGGCGACCACCTCGGCCACAGTCGACGCCTTCTGACCGATTGCGACGTAGATGCACTTGACGGCATCCGGTGTGCCCTGGTTGACCTTCTGGTTGATGATGGTGTCGACCAGGATTGCGGTCTTGCCGGTCTGGCGGTCACCGATGATCAGCTGACGCTGACCGCGCCCGATCGGGGTCATCGAGTCGATGGCCTTGATCCCGGTCTGCAATGGCTGGTTCACTGGCTGGCGCTGGACCACCGACGGAGCCTGGGTCTCCAGAAGCCGACGTTCCGTGGTGTTGATCTCGCCCTTGCCATCCAGTGGGTTGCCGAGCGGGTCGATGACCCTTCCCAGCAGGGCGTCTCCCACGGCAACCGAGAGCAGGGTGCCGGTCTGCTTGACCGGGTCTCCCTGCTGAATGTGGCTGGCTTCACCGAGGAGGACAACACCGAGGTCGTCTTCGTCGATGTTGAGGGTGACCCCGGTCAACCCTCCCGGGAACTCGAGGAGCTCGGAAGCCATGACACTGGGCAGCCCATCGACCCTGGCCACGCCGTCGGCGATCGAAGTCACATAACCGACCGTCTCCTTGTCAACCTCGGGAGACCAGCTCTCGAGTTGACTGCGCAGGGTCTCAGTGATCTGTTTGGCTGTGATGGTCAGGTCGGTCATTGGTCTCCTCAGCGAGTGTTCAGGGCCTGGCGCAGCGAGTCCATCCGACGAGCGATGGATCCGTCGATCACGGTGTCGCCGACTCGGGCGACGATCCCACCGATGACCGATTCGTCGACGATCACCTTGACCTCGACCTTCTTTCCTGTCGCCTTGCTCAGGGCGGCCGTGAGCCGGGCAATGGTGTTCTCGTCGAGCGGCACTGCGGATCGGACCTCGGCGAGGGCGCGGGACCGGGATTCGGCCGCCTTCTCGACAAGAGCTCGGGCGATGTCGGGAAGGTCAGAGACCCGGCCCTGACTGATGATGAATTGAACCAAGCCCACGGTCAATGCCGAGGCACGTTCCCCCAGGAGCTCGGCGATGATGGCCTGCTTGCGCTCCACCGGGAGCTGGGGATCGGTCAGACTCGACCGGAGCTCGGCAGACTTGTCGAGAGCCTGGGCGATGCCGAAAAGCTCGTCTTCGACGCGTTCGACTTCGCCCTCGGCTTTGGCGAGCTCGAGGATGCCGTTGGCGTAGCCGACGATCCGGTCGTCCAATTACATCTTCTCCAGATCTGCGAGATACCTCTCGACGAGGGCTTTGTGCGCCTTGGGATCGAGGGACTCGCCCACGATCTTGCCGGCGAGGTCTATTGAGAGCTCTCCCACCTCGCGGCGCGCTTCGGTGAGGGCACGGCTCCGCTCGGATTCGGCTTCGGCACGTGCCTTGGCAATCACCTGGCTTGCCTCTTCGTTCGCCTTGGCCAGGATCTCGGTCTTCATCTGGTCACCGGCCACCCGCGCCTCTTCGATGACCCGGTTCCCCTCCGACTTCGCCTCGGCGAGCTGCGCCTTGTAATCGGCAAGCAGCTTCTCGGCGTCCGCCTTTACCCGCTCGGCCTCCGAAATCTGGCCGGTAATCGCCTGTTGGCGGGCTTCGAGGGTCTTGTTAATGGTGGGCAGGGCCCACTTCCAGACGAAGAAGAACACGATCGCAAACGCCAGGATTCCGGCGATCAGCTCCTCGGTGTGGGGCAGCACCAAGCTGAGACCTCCGCTTTCCGCGGTGGCCAATACGCCCAGCGCACTCAGAAACTGCATGACGATTCCCTTATGCCGCAGAGGCGATGAAGAAGAGGACGAAACCGATCAGGGCCAGGGCCTCGGTGAGAGCGATCCCGAGGAACATGGTGGTCCGGATCGTGCCCTGCATCTCCGGCTGCCGGGCCATGGCGGTGATGGCGTTGCCGGCGACGATCCCGATGCCGATACCCGGGCCGACCGCGCCCAGCCCGTATCCGATCAAGGCCAGTGCACCGGTGAGTGCCTCGATATTGCCTTCCATTCTCTGTATCTCCTTAGTGCTCGAAGTGGATGGACGATTCGATGTAGATGGCGGTCAACAACGTGAAGATGTAGGCCTGGAGCACCGCGATGAGGATCTCCAGGAGATACATGAAGAGGCCGAGGGCGAACCAGAAGATCCCGATCGAGCCTTTGACCCCGATATCGGGGATGGCGGCGATGAAGATGACACCCGAACCGAGGAGCAGGGTCAGCATCAGATGGCCCGCCACCATGTTGGCGAAGAGCCGAACCGCCAGCGTGATCGGGCGCAGCAGGAAGATCGAGACCAGCTCGATGAGACCGACAAGCCACCTGAGACCGATGGGAACCGCCTTCGGCCATGCGGTGTCGATCAG
>JALYNX010000280.1 GCA_030772935.1 Actinomycetota bacterium
GTTGAGGGGACCGAACATCGCCCAAGGGTACATCGACCGCGGCTGACCAGGAGATGGTACGGGTTGACATTGGCCTTTCTCTCGGTGGCCTGTGTGGCTCCGGTGGGAGACAGCGAGGAGACCACGAGTTCCACGAAGCTGGTCACGATCACGACCACCAACCCCACGTCGACGACCACAACCCCAGCAACCAGCACCTCGATCGCCGCGACCACGACCATCACTTCCCCCTTCGAGGACTTGGCCGCCGGCGCCCTGATAACCCCGGCTGGGGTGGTGGTGGCGATTCTCGATCGGGGAAACACCGGTTTCGTGGTGCGAACTCCGTGCGACGCCACAGCGACCATTGGAAATGGCGAGCCGGTGGGGCCGGTCTCGGTGGTCCTCGACCCCGGGCATGGGGGACCAGTCGATTCGGGGGCGGTGGGGGGAAACGGCTTAAGAGAGGCTGACTTGAATCTCACCCTCGCCCTCGCCACAGAGCGACGGCTCGTGGAGAGAGGGATCTCCGTGGTCCTCACCCGGACTGCGGACTACCCGGTCCGGATCGGGGTCAGGTCCCAGTTGGCCGATGCCTTGAGTGCCGAGATCCTGATCTCGATCCATCACAACGCACCAACGCCGGGGCCCTCGACCGTCCCTGGGTCGGAGATCTTCATACAAAGCGACTCAGAGCGCTCACGTCGGCTGGGAGGTCTGATCTGGGAGCACATGGTGGCGGCTCTGTCCGGGATCGAGGACGTGGACTGGGCCGCAGCACAGGACTCCGGGGTGCTGCGGGTGCTCAACAGCGGCGGTGAGGACGCGTATGGGATGGTTCGTCTGCCCGAGACAGTGTCCGTACTTGCCGAACTGGCCTACTTGTCCAACCCCAGCGAAGCCGAAATGCTTGCGACGGAGGAGTACGAAGCCACGGCCTCTCAGGCACTGGCCGATGCCATCGAAACATATCTCGAGGGGGACGCCCTCGGAGCCGGCTACGTCAATGAGCCTCGAGTATTCAACCCACAGCCAGGGATCAGCGCCGATGTCTGTGAGGACCCCGATCTGGGGTAGTGGTGTCCGGCTCCCAAACAGTCAGTTTTCCATCACTTGAATCAACTTGACATAACGTGGATTATGGGTCAAACCAATCCCGACCTCATTCCCTACCGATCCCACCCCTTTCGTATATCAAGAAACCCCAAAGGGAAGGGAATCCGGGACCGATTCAGAGGGTTCACCCTTCCGACCAGCTAACAAAGGTTTGAAAATGGCCACATTGCAACTCACCAAAGAGAACTTCGACCAGACCATCCAAGAAAACGGGACGGTGCTTGTCGACTTCTGGGCCGAATGGTGCGGCCCCTGTCGCTCGTTCGCACCGACCTACGAAGCGGCGTCAGAGAGCAATCCCGACATGGTGTTCGCCAAAGTGGATACCGAGGACCAGCAGGAACTGGCCCAATCGTTCGGAATCCGTTCCATTCCCACCTTGATGGTGTTCAGGGACCAGATCGTGCTCTATGCACAGCCTGGTGCCCTTCCCCCCAACATGCTCGAGGATCTCATCTCACAGGTGCGTGCGGTGGACATGGATGAGGTTCGGGCCCAACTCGCCGCCCACGAGGCGGAGTTGGAATCCGACCCGGATCATGATCACGCAGACGATCATGACCACGATCACGCCCACTGAGAGGCGTCCTCAGGTCTGAGGTCGAGGTTTCCGGTAAACGGAAACGTGCTGTCCGGACCGCTCGGTTAAAGGTCTCCGGTCGTACCAACCCCAACGCTCCTCCAGGACCAAACCGGCAAGACGGCCCATCAGGTCCATCTCCGCCGGCCAGGCGTAGCGGACGGTCACCGGCAACACGACCGTGGATCCGTCCTCGAGACGACGCACCTGGTGGGAGATCACTGTCTGCCCAAGAGGATCGTGGATTGCCAGCTCGTAGGCGTGAGCTTCGTTGGAGCTGATGCTGGACACCCCCATCCGGGTCCCGAGATGGTCGTAGCGACTCAAATCGGGCATGAAGGTGTCGAGGACGAAACGTCCTCCGGGCTCGAGGGCCCTCGCGACGTTCTGGAAGCATTCCACCTGTCGGGTCTGATCGAGCAGGGCGAACAGGGTGTTGAACCCCAGATAGACGAGGGGGAACGTCTCCTCCACTCCCACGTCGGCAAAGTCGCCGGTCACCACTTGAATCCGGTCTCCTCCCGGTTTGGCCCGCAAGAGGCCGATCATCTCCTCTGAGATGTCGATGCCGGTGACTGAGACACCCGCCTCCATGAGCGGGATGGCGACTCTCCCCGATCCGATCGCCAACTCGAGCGCCCGGGGTGGAGTGCCCGCCAGTGCCTTGAGAAACCCGATGGTCGCGGTGTCGATCTCCTGATAGATGTCGTCGTAGAAAGGCGCCCATCGCTGCCCGTAGGTTCCGATGTCATAGTCGCTCATGACCCCAACTCTGGCAGTTCTCGGGGGTGCCTCGCCAGAATTGCCTACTCTCCCCCGCCATGCCCGCAGACCCGACTGTGATAGCCGACCTCGCCGCCCATTCGATCCAGTTCGAGGAAATGGCATGCGATCCCGCCCTCGCCGACACCGCCCAGTTCTGTGTGGCTTACGACGTGCCGATGGATCGATCGGCCAACACCATCGTCGTGGCCTCACGGAAGCCAGAGGGCGAAGTCGCCGCCTGTCTGGTGCTGGCAACCACCCGCCTCGATGTCAACGGGGTGGTTCGACGCAAGCTCGGAGTTCGCAAGGCCAGTTTCGCCTCTGCTGAACAGACCAAGGAGATGACTGGCATGGAGATCGGCGGCGTGACCGTCTTCGGGCTTCCGAGCGGGGTGCCGGTTTGGATCGACAGCCGAGTCCTGGCGCCGGAATGGGTGATCATCGGCGCCGGTTCCCGCTCGGCAAAGATCAAGCTCGATCCCCGGCAGTTGGCCGTGCTCGACGGGGTGGAGATCGTCGAAGATCTCGCGATGTCGGTTTCAGACTGAGCCGCGAAGCGACTTCCTCATCAGGGATCCGTATCCAACGAGCCCAATGATCAGGAACGAAAACCACTGAATGGCGTAGGCGAGATGCGGTCCCTCGTCATCGAAGACAGGCGGATCGACCGGGATCGGGAGCTCGCTCCCCTGCTCCCCTATCGCCACCAGGTAGACCGGCAGGAGCGGGAAGGGGACCTGCTCCTGGATTCGGGCGATGTCCACCCGATTCATAGCAACCAGCTGTCCGTCTTCGGGGTCAGCGGGACCGAGTGCCCGACGAGTCTGTGTCGTGGCCAGCCAGCCCTCCACCATCACCGCCCCGCTCGGCGGCGGGGCTGCGGCCACCGGAATCTGATCCAAATCGAGCGGCACCCATCCCCGATTGACCAGCACCGCGGAGCCGTCCTCGGTGACGAGTGGGGTGATGACATGGAAACCGGCAACTCCGAGGTAGACCTGGCTTCTGATCAACACCTCTGATTCGGGAGCGAATGTGCCGGTGGCCAAGGCCCGATGTGGGCTCAGAGAGTCGAGGTCGGAACCTGCGGAGGACACCAAGAGAGCGACGTCGACCGGCTCGGCCTCGAACCGCGACTCCCCCACCGTGTTCGCCAGCCGTCGTTCTTCGAGCCGGCTCAGTTGCCACATCCCGAGACTCACAAAGCCGACGGAGACCGCCAACACCACGACGTGGGCGATGATCCACCGTGGGGTGAGCAGGGCCCGCAAGGTTCACGCTGCTAACGGGATCTCGTTGTCGTCCTGCATGGCGAGCGCCGCGGTCTCCAGATCGGCTTCCGGTCGACGGATGGCGATCGGAGTCCGAGCCAGTTGATCGGCCACTGTGGTGTCGATCTTCCCGGCGCTGAGCAGGAAACGGGCAACGTCGTCGCTCCAGTACCAGGGCATGGGACACCTCCAGGGATCGGTCGGGGCGGGGGACTCCGGCCACTGTACCCCGCGACCGACCCTCCGAAATCCTCAATAGACGAAGGCGATTTAGACCTTGACCGGCTCCAGAGCGTCGACGTCGCGCAGTTGGACCTGCTCGGCCACCACCTCGATGCGACTGCGGCGGCCGTCTGGCGATTCCCAGAACCGTCGTTGCACCGAGCCGCACACCCAGATTCGGCGACCGGTCTCCGGCGCCTCCTCGATCAGCTCCTCGGGCGGGTCCCACATCGAAACCGGTATCACGTCGACCCGTCGACGCGGTGCCTCACTGCGCACCGTCACCAGGTATCGGATCAAACGCGTTCCCGACTCGAAGACCTTGATCTCCGGTGGGACTGCAAGCCGCCCACACAGAACGATCAGATTGAGATCCATGACCACTCCCCCATTCCATCGATCGGGGAGGTGCGGATGACAGGATTGTGTCGGACAGCGGTGACAGATTTCAACGCATGCAGATGTCAGCCGAGTTCTGCGCCGCTCCGCTTCTGAAATACCGCGAAGTAGGGGTAGCAACTCGGGTCGATCTCTGTTGCGTTGTCGACGTGGAACAGGGTCAGGTCCAGTTGCTTGCTGGTGTCGACTATCCGGGTCTTGAACGTGGCAGGGTCGTACCAGCGGGCGAAACGGGCCCCCACGCCCCAGAGGTGCTTCACACCAGTCTCATCCACCCATCCCGCATCCTTCACCGTCGAGTAC
>JALYNX010000281.1 GCA_030772935.1 Actinomycetota bacterium
TGGCAATCGTGGCGCCTCAACCCGCTTTGTCGACGACCTTGTCCGTCTTTGCGCTCGTCTTCTTTGGGCTGAGTCTGACGTCATTGCCGTCAGACGCTGCGGACGAGGCGAGATGGACGATCTTGGCGGCAATGACGGTGCCCATTCTCTCTCTGACCTATCAGACGGCAGTGCCAGACGCGATAGTCGCAGTCAGGCTGCCCGGGATCATCCTGGGCCTCGTTGCCTGCATGGTTGCCTTCCTCGCCGCCGAGAAACGGATGCTGAAGTCGATCGCAGTGGGGGTGGCCCTATGCAGCGCACTTGTGGTCACCGGCGGTTTGATAGCCAGCGAATGGGATTCGGAACTCGGAACCGACAGCTATCACGCCCACAGGTCGGCCGGGGCCGCTCTCATCGACGGCCTGGACCCGTACACCGACGCGGTCCAAATCCTCAACGGGTCCCCGTACGTGCCCGACGGGACAATCATCGAGGGGTACCCGTACCCGCCTGTTGTCTTGTTCACCTACGGGTTGGTCGCAGCCTTCACCGATCCACGTTTAGTCTCGACCCTCGCCTGGCTGGTGGTTCTGGTTTGGGCGGGGTGGGCCGCACTGTCGCGACTGCCCGGAACCGGGTGGAGCCTTGGCTTGTTCCTGCTGTTGGCCACCGCCCCCGGATGGCCCTTCGTCTGGTACTCGGCGTGGACCGAACCATTGACCTTGGCTCTGTTTCTCCTCGCGGTGCTGGCATGGCGAAGGGGGCCTCTGATCTCGGGAATCCTCCTCGGCTTGGCACTGGCCTCGAAGCAATATCTCGTGTTTCTCGCTCCCTTGCTTCTCCTTCACCGAGACGAGGATTGGCTGAAGCGCCTCGTCACTACGGCCCTCACTGTGCTCGCAACCCTGCTGCCGGCGATCCTGATCGACCCGGTTTCCTTCTATCAGGCGACCATCGGAAATCTCGCCGGCATCGGCGCCAGGCCCGACAGCCAGAGCATCTCCGGGTTGCTCGGGGAGATGGGAGTCGATTTCGACCTGCCGCAATGGGCATGGTTCACGGTAGGACTAGGTGCAGCGACGCTCATGGGCCTCAAGTCGAGATCATCGTCACTCTTCCTCGGCCGAGGCGGTTGGGCTCTCGGTGTCGCCTTCGTAGTAGGTCTCGCCTTCCTCAACTACTGGTTTCTGGTGTTCGGCATGCTGGCTCTCAGCACCATCCTCGATGAACGGAGGAGTTCACACGTGATGGCGACCGGTTGGGCTCACTCGAATCTGAATCCTGAAGGTCAGTGACCTGGAGGCTTGCGACACACCACCAGGATGGCGGTTGCCTGATTTCGAAGACCCTCAGTCGGCAGATGGATGTAGTAGCCGCCGAACAGGTATCGAAAGATCCCGTGCCATTCGAGGATTTCGAAATTCCCAGCCGCCCAGTCGAGCCAGAATTCCCGTGGTCTCTTGTGAACATGAGTTGGGTCCTTATCCAGCAAGCGAATCACCGGTCCCAAGATCCCGTCGTACACAGGCACCACAAAGACGAAGAGCCCGCCCGGGCGAAGCATGGCGTCGATGGCGGATGTGACAGCCGGGAGCGACGGGACATGCTCGACCACATCCCAGGCCGTGATGACATCGAACGGGCCGTCGGGATGGTTGCTCAAATCCGTGGTTGACAGGCTGAGCTTGGCCTGCGGGACCCGGAGCGCAGTTGCCTGAAGACCCTCAGGACTGATGTCCATTCCATTGAGTTCCCAGTCGCGACCGCGTAGGGCGGCACGTTCGAGAAAGGCGCCGCGTCCACAGCCCACATCGAGCAGCCTATTTGTGTCGGGCTCGTGACGCTCGATCACATCTAGGTAGTGATCCAGCTTTCTCGCAGGGTTCTGACGTTCGTAGTCTCGATATTCGATATCGAAGTAATCCGAAGCCGGTTCGGCTCCGATGGGCTCATTCAAAACGTCTCCGAACCATCAGACGCAGAGTTGCGGTGGTGGTGCCGAGCACATCCATCTTGCTCGCCCCTTCCTTGAGGTCGTAGCGCAGAATGAGTGGCGCCTCGCCGAAGATCAAGTCCGGGTTCCTTCTCAGCTTGAGGAGCACGTCCACCATCACCTGGAAACCGTCCTGGTCGAAGAAGGTCGGGTCGTCGCTCGTGACCTGTTGCAGCAGCCCGGCCCGGTATGCCCGGTAACCGCTGGTGTAGTCCCGGACTCCGCGGATCGGGAATATCAGTTTGAACAGCCATCTGGCGACGTTGCTGAGGAAACGTCTGTGAAATGGGACTCCTCGGACCCGGCTTTCCCTCGCAAACCTCGAGGCGATCACGACGTCGTGGCCCTCTCTGATCATGCGGACCAGCCGCACGATCAGTTCCGGAGTATGAGAGTTATCCGCATCGAGGGTAATGATCACGTCATTGGCCTGAGCCAACTGACACGCCCACTCGAGCCCGTCGCGCAAGGTTGCCCCAAGTCCGCTGTTGGTCGCATGTCGCTTCACTTGAATCGGGAGCTTGTTGCTCCAGATCTCGGCGATGTCATATGTCTCGTCGGTCGATCCGTCGTCGACTATGAGCAGTTCGAAAGAGTGCCCGGCAACGTCCATCGCCTCGTCGATGCGCTCCAGCAGTCGGGGCAGGTCACGCTCTTCGTTGTACGCCGGAAGGACTATCCACACCTTCCGCTGCTGTGACTCGAGAGGTAGGTGGCTCACAAGTCTCCATTCTGGCTTTGATTCTTCGTACTTCATCGACAAACCAACACGAGGGTTGAAGCGGGAATCGAGCGAAGTGGATGTCTGCTGTCCTCGGATTCCGGGGCGGACGGCCAGCGGATGGGACAATTCAATCAGAAAGAATGAGCGAACTTGACCACCTCTGAAGCGACACCGCGATTTGCTCGCAGGGAGATGGAGGTGGTCGCTGCGATCAGCATTGTCCTGGTTTGTGCGTTCTACGTATGGCGGGCGCCGGTGAACGCCGATGCAGAGATGATCGACCATGGCCTCTTCCGGATCACGGTGCAATCGATGCGAGAAGGTGGCGGCTACTACCCCTCCTACGACGCCGCTCTCGATCTGGTCTACGGGCCATCGAGGGCAGGCGTGACCGAGACCATCCGCGGCTTTCGGATGCCCACCACTTTCCTCGTCTGGCGCCTTCTCCCCAACGACCAGGCCGTGTGGTGGTTGTTTGTCGTGGTATCGGGACTGGCGGGGATAGCCGCTTCGCGGTTGTCGACCCGTCCGGTCCTGGGAGTGCTCGTGGTCGTCTTTCTCCTCTCGATCGGGATGTTGGTGGACGGCGGTCGTTGGACCGCCCAGTTCATGACCACCGAACTGTGGGCGGTTCCTCCTTTGTTCGGGGCTTTGCTCATGGCTCGCCGGGAGCGGTGGTGGCTGGCCGCCGGCCTCGTACTACTGGCGGTCCTGGTCAGGGAGCTCGCTGCACCCATCCTCGTCGTGGGTGTGGGTCTCGCCCTCCTCGGTCGCGTTCCTCGGGCTCCGTGGTTCACCGCATTCGGGATTGCCGTAAGCGTCTACGCCCTGCACGTAGTCCTAGCCACGCCCTACATCGACCCCAATGTGGTGCAGAATCCGCTCGTCGATGACGTCGACCTTCCTCGGACCATCATCGAGATGATGGGATTCGGTTTGCCGGCCGGTGTCGTGGTCGGGCCGGTGTTGTGGGCGTTAGCTGTATGGCACACCGTCGGTCAACGGTGGTGGCTCGAGGCATCCTTGCTGGCGCTGCCTCTGGTCGGTGTCATCATCGATCGCCAGTACTGGGGGATTCTCGTGGTTCCGTTTGTCACCGTTTGGGGGCTGGAATGCTTCTTCGATGTGATCACTACACAGCGCAGGCTCATCGCAGCTCGAAGGTGAACCCCGCCCAGACGGAAGCTCCAACGAACAGGTGTTCGCCTTCGATCTTGATTACACTGGCGTAACTAAGGCGACCTGGCGGAGTGTTTGTCCACCGACTCCATCCTCATCAGGGGCGCCCGTGAGAACAATCTGAAGAACCTCACGGTCGAACTGCCCCGCAACAAACTCATCGTGTTCACAGGGCTCTCCGGGTCGGGGAAGTCCTCGCTCGCGTTCGACACCATCTACGCCGAGGGCCAGCGACGCTACGTGGAGTCGCTGTCTGCCTATGCCCGCCAGTTCCTCGGCCAGATGGACAAGCCCGACGTCGACTTCATCGAGGGGCTTTCGCCTGCGATCTCGATCGATCAGAAAACGGCATCCCGCAATCCACGTTCGACCGTGGGCACCGTCACCGAGGTCCACGACTATCTCCGTCTTCTCTATGCCCGGATCGGGATCGCCCATTGCCCCAACGACGGGACGCCGGTCGAGCGTCAGACGCCGCAACAGATCGTTGATCGGATCCTCGAGTTGGACGAGGGGACCAGGTTCCAGGTGCTGGCTCCCGTGGTTCGGGGACGGAAAGGGGAGTATGAGGGCCTGCTCTCCGATCTGGCGAAACAGGGGTTTGCCCGGGCCCGCATCGATGGCGAGGTTCGCGAGCTCACTGAGGAGATCAAGCTCGACCGATATTTCCAGCACACCATCGAAGTCGTAGTCGATCGCCTGGTTCGCAAAGAGGGGATGACTCAACGTCTCACCCAATCACTGGAAACGGCATTGACTCTCACCGAGGGTGTGGCCGACATCGAGATCGAAGGCGGCGCCACCCTCACTTTCTCCCAGCACCTCGCCTGCTCCAAATGCGGTCTCAGCTTCGAAGACCTTCAGCCGCGGAACTTCTCGTTCAACAGCCCCTACGGCGCATGCCCCGATTGCTCGGGAATCGGGACCAAATACCAAGTCGACTCCGAGCTCGTGATCGCCGATCCCGACCTGTCGCTAAACGAGGGTGCAGTGTCGATGTGGGCCTCAAACCGGATGCGTTACTACTACCGCCTGTTGAGCGGGCTCGGGGAGGTGTTCGGATTCTCGATGGACACCCCCTGGAAGGATCTCACCGAGGAAGTCAAGGAGAGAATCCTTTACGGGACGGGGGAGGACAGGATCACCGTCTCCTACACCAATCGGTTCGGACGGAAGCGCCAATGGACTACTACCTTCGAGGGAGCGGTCCCTTTCCTCACCCGGCGACACGAGTCGGCGGAGTCCGATTCGGCGCGGGAGTACTACCAGGAGTACATGGCTCAGGTCCCATGTGACGCCTGTGGGGGAGGCAGGCTGAACCCGGTGACCCTCGCCGTCACCATTGCCGATCGCAACATCGCCGAGGTGTCCGATCTCAGTCTTGGCGACGCCCAGGAGTTTTTCGAACGTCTCGAGATGAGCGAGCGGGAGACCCGAATCGCAGAGCGAGTGCTCAAGGAGGTGCGGGCCAGGATCAAGTTTCTCCTCGATGTCGGTCTCGACTACCTGACCCTTTCCCGTTCAGCGGCCACCCTGGCCGGAGGGGAGGCGCAACGAATTCGGCTCGCAACCCAGATCGGCTCCGGCCTGGTCGGAGTTCTCTACATCCTCGACGAACCTTCCATCGGGCTGCATCAGCGTGACAACGAGCGATTGATCGAGACCCTGGTCCGGCTCCGCGACCTGGGCAACACGTTGATCGTCGTCGAACACGATGAGGCCACCATCCGGGTGGCGGACCACATCGTCGACATCGGCCCCGGCGCCGGGGAACACGGTGGCGACATCGTCGCCCAGGGAACCCTCGATGACATCACACGGCAGCCCGATTCGTTGACCGGTGACTACCTGGCCGGAAGACGCCAGATCCCGGTTCCATTCCTGCGCCGGTCGGGCAATGGCGAATCGATACGGGTGCTGGGGGCAACCGAGAACAACCTGCAGGGGATCGATGTCGAGTTCCCGCTCGGGGTGTTCACCGCCGTCACGGGGGTCTCCGGCTCGGGGAAGTCGACGTTGATCGAGGAGATCCTGTGGAAGACCCTGGCCAGTCGGGTCAACCGGGCCCGAGTGGTCCCCGGCCGCCACAAGAAAGTCGAGGGGATCGAGCACATCGACAAGGTGATCGACATCGATCAGTCACCCATCGGAAGGACTCCTCGGTCGAACCCTGCCACCTACACAAAGTTGTTCGATCACATCCGCGCCCTCTACTCGCAGACGGCGGAGGCGCGGGCTCGTGGCTACAAACAGGGGAGATTCTCTTTCAACGTCAAGGGTGGCCGTTGTGAGGCGTGCTCGGGCGACGGCACCATCAAGATCGAAATGCACTTCCTCCCCGACGTCTATGTGCCGTGTGAGGTATGTGGTGGGAAGCGCTACAACCGAGAGACCCTCGAGATCCTGTGGAAGGGCCACAACATCTCCGAAATCCTGGAGATGTCGGTGGAGGAGGCGGTCGGGTTCTTCGAGAACCAGCCCAAGATCGTCCGCATCCTGCAGACCCTCTACGACGTCGGTCTCGGTTACGTGAGGCTGGGTCAGCCGGCGACGACCCTCTCCGGAGGCGAGGCGCAACGGATCAAGCTCGCCTCGGAATTGGGAAAACGGTCGACGGGACGAACTTTCTACATCCTCGACGAGCCGACCACCGGTCTTCATTTCGAAGACATCCGAAAACTGCTCCAGGTGCTGCAACGTCTCGTCGACTCGGGGAACACGGTGGTGGTCATCGAGCACAATCTCGACGTGGTCAAGTCGGTGGACTACGTGATCGACCTCGGACCTGAGGGCGGAAGTGGCGGCGGCAGGGTCATTGCCACGGGGACTCCGGAAGAGGTGGCCCAGGTCGGCGAGAGCTACACCGGCA
>JALYNX010000282.1 GCA_030772935.1 Actinomycetota bacterium
GGCTCGGGTATTCGACGGAGAACAGGGTGCTCTCGAGTCGCTGTTCGATCATCAGATCAATCACGGGGACGTGGTCGTGATCCGCACCGAAGGACCCAGGGGCGGCCCCGGAATGCGCGAGATGCTCCAAATCACGGCCGCCATCAAAGGAGCAGGTCTGGGCAAAGACGTCATGTTGATCACTGATGGGCGATTCTCGGGTGCCACGACCGGTCTCTGCATCGGCCATGTGGCACCCGAATCCGAGGTCGGGGGCCCGATCGGTCTGGTCGAGGAGGGGGACCGGGTGAGGGTCGACATCCCCGGCCGACGTCTCGATGTGCTGGTGGACGACGAGACCCTGGCCGCCCGAGCGGCTGAATGGTCGCCGCGTCCAGCCAGGTATGACAGCGGCGCTCTCGGTAAGTACGCCCGCCTCGTCGGCTCGGCCAGTTCGGGCGCGGTCACCGGCTGACACGAAAGGGCCGGTCGGGCCGGGTAGCGTTTCAATTTGTGAGCCACCCCGGCCCGCCGATCGGGCCTGACGGAGAGATTCCCGGTGATACCGAGCGCCCCGAAGAGCCGGGTCGCGCCGGCGGTCGTAAAGGCTTCCTGACCCGGATGGCCCGCGGTGCCAGTGAGCGGGTGCTGGATGTGGTCCAACCCGACAGGGTCCTCGAACACGTCGACGTGAACGCTCTCCTTGAGAGGGTCGACGTCAACTTGCTTCTCGACCGGGTCGATGTGAACACCCTGCTCGACAGGGTCGACATCGACGCGCTGCTGGCCCGTGCCGACATCGACGCCTTGATGAACCGGGTCGACGTCCAGGCCATGGCGGAGCGGGCGGGAATCCCCGAGATCGTTGCCGAGAGCACCGGTCACCTCACCGGTTCCGCGTTGGACCTGTTCCGAAAGCCGATCGTGGGCATCGACGAGATCACTTTTCGGGGGCTGAATCGACTCGTCGGTCGGGACCCGAACCAATTTCCCGAGGGTCCGGGGGAGTTGACGGCGTGGGTCGACGAGAAAGTGGAGGCCAAAGTTCAGTCTGGCGTGGGCAGGGCGCGCCCTCCGGGCACGACAAAGACGGGGCGGTATGCCGGACCGGTGACCCGACTGCTGGCGGTGATGCTCGACGTGTTCGTGGTGACCACTGGGTTCACTGTGATCGTGAGTGTCATCAGGTTCTTGGTGGACCTCCTCTCGGGAGGCTCGCTCACCATCCCCGACACCGGTCTCTGGTATGCCATCGGGTTGGGGGTGTGGGCGTTCCTCTACGTCTGGCTGTCCCTCGCCATCTTTGGCAAGACGATCGGCAAGGCGGTCCTCGGGCTTCGGGTCGTCGGTGCTGACGGCACGGCGCTCCAAGGGAAACGGGCGCTGGTCAGAACGGTGACCTTCCCGATCAGCGTTGCCGTCGTCGGGCTTGGGCTGTTCGGGATCGTCTGGGGCAGGGAGCGGCGCGCTTGGCATGATCATTTGGCCGGCTCCGCGGTGGTATATGACTGGGGAAGTCGAGCCGCTCAGATGCCGAGTCCTCTCGCCGACTGGCTGGAACGACGGGGCGCCGCCAGCTAGAGCCCCTCCTCCACCGTCGCGACCACATCCTGGTCAATGCCTTCGATCCGACCGAGACCACCCGGAGGGTTATCCATATACTGCGCCGGCTAGGCCGGTGCGCAGGCGAGAAAGTGAGTTCGAGGTGGCAAAAGTTCTCTGTGTTCTGTACGACGATCCTGTAGACGGGTATCCGAAGTCGTACGCCCGAGACGGGATTCCCAAGATCGAGCGCTACTACGACGGTCAGACCGCCCCTACGCCGCAGCAGATCGACTTCGAGCCGGGTGAGCTTCTAGGCAGCGTTTCCGGGGAGCTCGGGCTGCGGCCGTTCCTCGAGGAACGCGGCCACGAGTTTGTTGTCACGTCGGACAAGGACGGGCCGGACTCGGTCTTCGAGCGTGAGCTCCCTGATGCCGAGGTTGTCATCTCCCAGCCGTTCTGGCCTGCTTACCTGACTGCAGAGAGGATCGCGAAAGCGCCCGGGCTGAAGCTCGCCATCACGGCTGGGATTGGGTCGGACCATGTTGACCTGGCAGCGGCGATCGAGAAGGGGATCACTGTCACCGAGGTCACCTATTCCAACAGCATCAGTGTCTCCGAGCACGTGGTGATGATGATCCTGTCCCTGGTTCGAAACTACATCCCGTCCTATCAGTGGGTCGTCAAGGGCGGATGGAACATCGCCGATTGCGTCGCGAGGTCGTACGACCTCGAGGGCATGCAAGTCGGGACAGTCGCTGCCGGCCGGATCGGTTCCGCTGTGCTCAGGCGGCTGAAGCCGTTTGAGGTGGGACTGCACTACACCGATCGACACCGACTTCCGGAGGAGGTCGAGCGCGAGCTCGGCGTGACTTATCACCCGAGCGTCGAGTCGATGGTGGGTGTCTGCGATGTCGTCACGATCAACGCGCCTCTGCATCCCGAGACCGAGCACCTGTTCGACGACGCGCTGATTGCCAAGATGAAGCGCGGGGCTTTCCTCGTCAACACCGCTCGGGGCAAGATCTGCGACCGCGATGCGATCGCGCGGGCGCTGGAAAGCGGTCAGCTTGCCGGGTATGCCGGAGACGTCTGGTTCCCCCAGCCGGCTCCCCGTGATCATCCCTGGCGATCGATGCCTCACCACGCGATGACGCCACACGTGTCAGGGACGTCTCTGTCGGCACAAACCCGCTATGCGGCCGGGACCCGTGAGATCCTGGAGTGCTGGTTCGATGGTCGTCCGATCCGCGAGGAATATCTGATCGTCGATGGGGGCACACTGGCTGGCGCCGGGGCTCACTCATATAGCGCCGGCGACGCCACCGGCGGCTCCGACGAAGCTGCACGCTTCAAGGATCAATAGACCCAGCGGGAACTCGGGCTCGTTGGAAGACGGCAAGTTAGATGGCCAGAGCTAACGGAAACGGTCCGGCACCGTTCTTCCTGGGTCGACTCCCGCGGCCAACAAGCCTGGGGGAACGTCGGCTCCGAGAACCTGACTCGCCACCAGGGCGCCGTAGGCAGGGGAGGTGGCGATTCCGGTGCCCCCCTGGCCAACCAGCCAGAAGAAGCCAGGCGCCGTGGGTTCTTCGCCGATCACCAGATCACGATCCGGGGAGAACGTGCGCAGACCTGTCCACTGCGAGCTCACGGTCCGGATTCCGAGTTTGGTAGCGATGTTGATGCGCTCGATGGCAAGCGCCACATCCTCCATCCGGGGCCGGGGGTCCCCGGGTGGCGAAGGATTCTCCTCGGCCAGCGAGCACAGCAGCTGGGTCCCGTCGGGTCGGAAGTAGTAGCCGTGGTCGACATCGGCGACCAGTGGCCATCCCGAGTACGTCTCGTCCCCGGGGACCATGAATGCGGTGCGTCGCATTGGTTGGAGACCGATCGGCTTCACCCCCGCCATCACCGCCACGTGATCTCCCCATGCCCCGGAGGCATTGACCACGGCCCCACACTCCAAGTCGCCACTCGGCGTGGTCACCCGCCATCCGTGGGCGGTTCGAGCAAGAGCGGTGACCGGGGAGGAGGTGCGAATCTCGGCGTGGTTGCCGCGGGCCAGCCGGACGAAGGCCTGATGCAGGGCAGCCACATCTATGTCGGCGGCGCTGGGCTCCCACAGCCCGCCGGCGAGATGATCGGGATTCATCATCGGGACCAGGCCCATCACCTCGTCTCGGCCAATCAGGACCGATCCGGCTCCTGACGCATGACCCTCATCGGCGATCTGTTCGAGGTGCCCCATCTGGTGATCATCGGCCACCCACAACGCACCACGATCGGTGAGTAGCAATGAGTCGGACGAGCCGTCGGGCGGATTCTCCAAGAAACCCTGGCTGGCACGGGCGAGAGGCCGGGAACCCTCACCCCCGTAGTTGACCATGAACAACGCGGCCGAACGCCCGGTGGTGTGATAGGCGAGTGTTGCCTCCATCTCGAGGAGGGTCACCGCTCCATGCGGTGCGAGATGAGCGGCCGCCGCCACGCCGGCGATCCCACCACCAATGACGACGAAGTCGGGCATCGCGGCAGCCTACGGACACCACGGCTCGCACTCTGGAACAATCAGGTGGTTGGCCATCGATCCCATCCCCTCCCAGTTCGAGCTGCCCAACCCCGCTGATGGCGACGGTGACGTCATCGCCGTTGGCGCCGATCTGGCGCCCGGGACGCTGCTCCAGGCGTATCGCAAAGGGATGTTCCCGATGAATCTCCCGGACGGACATCTCGGATGGTGGTCACCGGTGGAGAGGGCGATCATCCCGTTGCGGGGACTTCACATCAGTCGGTCCCTGCGTCAGTCCTGTCGCCGCTACCGGGTGTCGGTGGATGCGGATTTCGAAGGCGTCATTTATGGATGCGCGGATCCCGAGCGCCGCGAGGACGGATGGATCACCGAGGATTTCGTCAACGCCTACCTCGAGTTGCATCGTCTGGGTTGGGCACATTCCATCGAGGTCTGGGATGACGAGGGCGCCATGGCCGGTGGCCTCTACGGGGTGGCCATCGGAGGGCTCTTCGCCGGCGAGTCGATGTTCCATGATGCCCGCGATGCGTCGAAGGTGGCCCTCGTTCATCTGGTGGTTGTTATGAGCCAGGGCGGCGGCCGTCTGCTCGACGTCCAATGGCAGACACCGCATCTCCAGACTCTGGGGGCGATCGTCATCGGGCGGAATGTGTACATCGACATGCTTCACGAGGCTCTCGACGGTCCCGACCCGTTCGTTTCTGCGCACCATGTGGACAGCCTGTAGAGTCGCCTTCGCTTCCCCGGGAGGAGTGCATTGCGGCCCGTCGTAGCGGGAGTTGACCTCACAGCCATGGGCCGGCGTGTAGCCGACAGAGCCCGGATGATCGCCGAGTCCACTGGAGTGGACCTCAACCTGATCCATGTCCTCGAGCCGTTCGGCGAGGCAATGATCGAGCCGGGTCTGGCCAAGCTGATGCGGGACCACCAGACCACCGAGGCCGAAAAGCTCGCCGAATGGGTGCGGGAGCGCAGCGGAGTCCCAGTCAACCTCGAAGTGGTGAAGGGGTCGCCGTCATGGGAGCTCGCCGCCCGGGGCAAGAATGCCGGGCTCGTCGTTGTTGGATCGTCCTCGATCGATGCCTTTGCCGTAGGGCCGGTGGCGAAGCGAGTCGCACGGAAAACCACGACTGACACTTTGGTCGTGCGACGTCATCCCCGGGTTCCCTATCGGAGGATCATCGCCGCAGTCGACTTCTCCGAGCAGTCTCGGCTCGCGGTGACCCGGGCCCTCGACGCCTTCCCCGGGGCCGATCTCACCGTGCTCTTCTCACTCCCTTCCCGATTCGACCCGATCCTCTCCGATGCCGGCCTTTTCCGCGAGGAGCTGGAGGCCTCGAGAGGCTCCCGGCTCGCGCTGGCCGAGGAGCGGATGGAGGAGTTCACAGCCGCATGGAATGGGGAAATCCGCACCCTGGTCGTCGACGGTCCGCCAACCGAGACCATCGAAGAGATAGTGCGCCGGAGAGGCGCTGATCTCGTGGTCGTCTCCAGTCGCGGAGCCTCCGCCACCCGGATGGTCCTGTTAGGGACGATCGCTGAGGGGTTGGTCGCTGAGGCGCCATGTGACGTGTTGGTGGCCCGCGCCAAGAACCTGTTCCGGAGGCCCTGAAAAGCGAGAGGGCGGCC
>JALYNX010000283.1 GCA_030772935.1 Actinomycetota bacterium
GAGCTGTTCCCCCACCGCGGTGAAGATGAAGTCGGTCTCCTGCTCCGGCACGTACTCGAAATTGGTCTGCGTCCCCTGAAACAGACCCCGTCCGAAGAGCTGACCCGAACCAACTGCCATCTTCGACTGCGCCAAGTTGTAGCCGATGCCGAGGGGGTCGACCTCGGTAGGCCGAAATAGAACTTCGATCCGATTCAGCTGGTACTGGGCCAGCCAGCCCTGCTGCCAGACAAAGAAGCCCCCGAGCACGGTGGCCGAGGCCAACGCAACGAGCTGACGCCACGTGGCCCCGGCAGTGAACAGCATGGTGAACAGGATGAACGCGAACACCATCGTGGTTCCCAGATCCGGCTCGAGATAGATCAGGATCGCCGGCACCGCGACCACAGCGAGTGCCTGGAAGATGTGGGTCCATCGCAGGTTGCGTCGCCCGATCTCGTCGCGGGTGTGGGGAGAGAGGATCACCGCCAGCAAGACGATCACCGCCACCTTGGCGAACTCTGCGGGCTGGAGCTTGAAGAAGCCGAAGGGGATCCAGCGGCGTGCCCCGTTCACGGGCTCGAAGAGAAAGACGCCGATCAAAGCGATCAGGATCCCAAGCGAAATCCAGGGGATGATCGCCTTGTACTCCCGGTAGTCGATATTCGAGGCGATCAGATAGATGGTCAGACCGGCGGCGACAAAGATCATCTGCCGCTCCATCGAAACCGATCCGGCACTGCGGGTAGCCGAGTAGATCATCAACAGGCCAAATCCCGAAAGGGCCAGCATCGTGCCAAACAGAACCTGGTCCGACCGGTTGTTGCGCCGATCGACGGCAACCTCACGGAGTCGGTTGAGCAAGGTCATCAGTCGGCCTGCTCGCCTTCGACGATCGCGGTTGGCTCGTTGTCCATCAGGTATTGCATGATGTGACGGCCCACCGGAGCAGCGACCCGGCCCCCGGAACCACCCTCGTCGATCAGAACCACCACGATGTATTGGGGGTTGTCGATCGGCGCCACCCCAACGAACCAGGCGTGGTTGTCCCGGTTCTTCGAGGTCTGGCCGGTCCCGGTCTTCCCACCGACGTTCTCCAGGCCAGGGCCAAAGTCGCGAAAAGCGGTGGCAGCGGTGCCGGAGGTGACCACCCGGTTCAAGTCGGTCAAGAGCTGGGACCGGGTGTCGGGAGCGATGTCGACGGTGCCCACCAGTTCTGACTCGGGCTCGAAAACGACATTCCCTTCGGCATCCACCACCTGGTTCACGACTCGAGGCTCCATGATCCGTCCCCCATTGACCAGAGCTGCATAGGAGACCGCCACCTGGAGTGGCGTCGCGGTGAACGCCCCCTGACCGATAGCCATGTCGACGAGGTCCCCACCCAGCCAGGGGCTGGCCAGCTCGAGACGATTCGGCTCCAACAAGGGGGGTTGGTCCGGATTCTCCACCTGGTACACGGCCCACTCCTCGAAGAGCTCGCGGGTGGGAACGGTCCCGTCGGCCTCGGCGGTGAGATCGACACCCGTCGCGGACCCGTATCCGAGGGACTTGGCCCAATCCTGCAGCACGTTCTCTCGGGGTCCACCCCCGAACTCACGCCAGGTCCCCATGGCGACCGACCAGAAGTAGATGTTGCAGGATTGCGCCAGCGCACCGTGGATGTCGAGCCAGCCCAGATCCCGAGGGGCATACCAGTCGGTCTTGGGCGGCTGTGACCCGTCCTCGAGCTCGGAGAGGACCAATGTGCCGTCACAGTGGACCGTCTGGTTGGCGACGTCGACCCCTTCGAGATCCGCGGCCAAAGGAAGATTCTCTTCCATCTTCACGGTGTAGGTGATGGCCTTGAATGTCGACGAAGGCGGATAGAGACCACTGATCGCCAGGTTGTTGAAGGCGTTGGTGTCGGTCAAACCCTCGAACGTCGCCGCATCGATGCCAGTAACGAATAGCTGGGGGTCGAAGTCGGGAAACGACGCCAGGGCCAGAACGTCGAAAGTCTCAGGGTCGAGAACCACGGCTGCAGCACGTTGCGTCTCGCTGAAGACGTCCTCCCCGTTGCCCCGTGCCTGATCTTTGACCGCGTTGGAAAGGGCCACCCCTTCCCCAAGGGCCAACTCGACCAGGTCCTGGAGCTCCAAGTCGATGTTGAGGACGACCGAGTTGCCCGGCTCGGGCTCGATCGGCAGTTGCTGGTCGACCACCTGGCCCCGTTGTACCTGATACTTGACGACGCCCGACACCCCCTGGAGGTACTCGTCGTAGATCCTCTCCACTCCCAATTTCCCGATCCGAAGACTGAGGTCGAGATCCGGTCTCGCCGCCTTGTCTGCTGCATCGGGAAGCCCGAGGTGACCTATGACGTGGGCGAGTGTCGGCCCCGACAGGTAGACCCGCTCTGGAACCATCATGATCTCCACGCCGGGCAGATGGTCCAGGTTCTCATTGATCACATAGGCGGTCTCGTTGGTCACGGTGACCACCTGGAATCGCCCATTGATCCCGGCGTCGTCATACAGTTTGCCCAGCTCGATCGCATCGAAGTCGATGATCGCCGCCAAGGTCTGGATCAGAGTTTCTCGATCCTCAGGTTGCACAAACGTGCGATCGATGAAGACTGCCGGCACGAGGCGGCTGGTGGCGAGCAATGTCCCATTTCGGTCGAAGATGTCGCCTCTGGGGCCATATGAGGTCTTCTCGAGCCAGGCCAGATCCTCGGCAGCCTGTGCGGTCTGGGGGCCCTCGGCCACCTGGACAAACCAGAGACGAAGACCGATCACCGCCAACATCAACGTGAAGACGATGCCAAGCGTGGTGAGTCTGAGTGCGAACTTCATGGGTACCTGAAAATCGTCTTATCCCTGTCCACGAGACGCACCACCATCGGAGCAATTGCAGCTGCGATGGCGAGGTTGGCCAACGGTACGAGAATCAGACGGTTAAGTGTGCCCTCCCCGAGAAGGCTGGACTGGCCGAACAAGGTGCCGACCAGCATCAACAGGACTACGGCCACCAGGGTGAGGACACTGCTCCACAGCGCAATTGCGACCCGTCCGATCTCGGCCCGGTCCCGGGTGCGAATGCCGAGGTAGGCGACCGTGGTGTAAACCACGGCACGCAGCCCAAGTGCTGAAGGGCCAAGAAGGTCGACCATGAGACCTGAGGTGAATCCGATCGCCAGGATGACTTCGGGCCGGATCCGGGTCAGGCAGAGCATGACGACCACCAGCAACACCAGGTCGGGCGTGACCAAGTGGATTCGCCCAAAGAGTGTCGTCTGAACCACCACCGCCACAATCAGAAGCAGAAACACGATGAGGACGGTCCTGCCACGCATCAGCCCTCGGTCTCCGGCGTGCTGCTCGTCGAGGAGGTATCGAGGGTCGTGGTCGTGGTCGTCGCCTCGACATCCACTCCGTCGTCAGTGGCCGCCGTGACCGGATCTGGAGGCCAGGCGAGAATCACAACGATGCGCAGCGTGTCGGTGTTCACATAGGGCTCGACGCTTGCCGTCAACGAATTGGACTCGGGCGCGGCATCGTGGAGGATGATGCCCACCGGCAGGCCGGCCGGATAGGCGAGACTGCCCGCCGAGGTGACCACCCGGTCTCCTTCCAGGACCGGCTCCCGAGCGACCCCGATCAAAAGCCTCATCTCCGAGGTGTTGATTTGTGGGGTGAGGGTGCCCACCTGGTCGTTGACCAACACGGTGACACCGTTGCGACCAGTGGTGATGGGAAGGATGGTTGCCGAGCCTGAGGTGACCGTCCTGACGGTGCCCACCACGTAGCCATTGGTGTCGATCACCGGTTGCCCAACGACGACCCCATCGCTCGAGCCCTTGTCCACCACGAACGCGGACTCCACCTTCCCGATTACGTTGGCCACCGTTTGGCCCAGGCTGGGATCTGCAGTGTCCAAGCCGTAGAGCTGCTCGAGGAGCGCCAACAAGGCGAGCCGATCTTGAACGCCAACGAGCTCCGCCTCGGCCTCGGCGAGCTCTGCTCGCAGGGCGATGTTCTGCTCCCGCAGAGAGGCCACATTGGTCAGGCTGTCGAACATGTCAGCCACCGGGTTCACCACCAGCGAGGTGACCTCCTGAAGCGGCGCCACGATGGACTGGGTTCCGGAGCGAAGGACGCCGACCACTCCCTTCCCCTCCAGACGCACGTCGATCGTCATCAGGAGCACGCCAAGCACGAGCAGTGTGATGAAGGTAGGTAGGAGCCGGCTGGACGTGTCGCGGTTCAGCATCGGGCGAGACGGGTCGGGGCGTTCACGGCCGGGATGAGGAGACGAGAACGTTCTGCAACGTGTCGAATTCCTCCAGGCACTTCCCCGAGCCGATCACCACCGACTGCAGCGGCTTGGCTGCAGTGACGATGGGCATCCCCGTCTCATGGGCTAGACGATGGTCCAACCCCACCAACAATGCGCCGCCACCGGTGATCACGATCCCACGCTCCACGACATCGGCCGCCAACTCGGGAGGCGTCTTGTCGAGAGTGAACTTGACAGCGTCCACGACGGCCTGGGTCGGTTCCTCGATAGCCTCACGGATCTCCGGGCTGGAGAGAAGGATGGTCTTGGGCAAGCCAGTTACCAGGTCCCGGCCGCGTACTTCCGCCGATGGCTCGTCGGCGTAGGGCCATGCCGAGCCGACAGCCAGTTTGAGTTGCTCTGCGGTGCGCTCCCCGATCAGGACGTTGTATTCCTTCTTGACCCAGTCGATGATCGCGGTGTCGAGCTCGTCGCCTCCGACACGGATGGACCGGGAGACGACGATCCCCCCTAGAGAGATGACAGCGACCTCGGTGGTCCCTCCACCGATGTCGACAACCATCGACCCGGCAGGCTCACCGATAGGCAGCCCTGAGCCGATAGCCGCAGCCATCGGCTCCTCGATGGTGTAGGCCCGCCGAGCTCCGGCGTGATAGGCCGCCTCTTCAACCGCACGTCGCTCCACAGGAGTGATACCTGAGGGGACGCAAACGACAATCCTGGGTCGGGCCCACTTCCGTCGGTGCACCTTCTGGATGAAGTAGCGGAGCATCTTCTCAGTGATGTCGAAGTCGGCGATGACCCCGTCTCTGAGCGGGCGGATCGCGGTGATATGTGCCGGGGTTCGGCCGATCATCCGCTTCGCCTCCATCCCCACGGCTAAAGCACGGCCGTTCTGAGAGTTGATGGCCACCACTGAAGGCTCGTTCAGGACAATGCCCTGCCCCCGCACATACACCAGTGTGTTGGCAGTACCGAGATCTATGGCCATGTCCTGACCAGCAAAAGACAAAAGGGTTTCAGCCATTCCTGCAGACTCCGCGATGGATCGTCGAAGTGTAGGGGGGCTCCCGATGCTGTGTCATTGGCGGCACAAGCCTATCGGTTATCCACAGGCCCACGCCAATGGTTCTCACCCCGAGCCGAAGTAGATCTCCAGCTCCCGACTGGCGGCTTCGGGGCCATCGGAGCCATGAACCAGGTTCTCGGTTTTGAGGAGGCCGAAGTCCCCGCGGATGGTCCCCGGCTCGGCTTGCGCCGGGTCGGTGGCTCCCATCACGGCACGCGCCACCGAAATCGCCGAGTCCCCGGACCACTCCATGGCGACCACCGGGCCGGAGGTGATGAACGCCAACAACTCGGGAAAGAAGGACTTCTCCAAATGCTCGGCGTAGTGATGGCGAGCCAGGGCCTCATCGATGGTGAGAACTCGGATCTTCTCGAGGGTCAAGCCTTTCCCTTCGAAGCGAGAGATGATCTCCCCAACCAGGCCCCGGGCCACACCATCTGGCTTGACCATGATGAAGGTGTGCTCGATCGGCATGTGTGGCCGGGAGGGTAATCAAGTTCTAGTGGTGGTCTTCGCGATCCGGCCAGCCCCCCTCTCCGCCTTCGGCGGTACTCCCCCCACCTTCGCTTCGCTCCTGGGGGGAGAAACGACGCGGTCCGCCAGTGCTACCGCCGCTCGGCGAGATTCCGACCAACACGTTGCGCACCTCGCCGACCAGATACAAAGAGCCCGTCACCAGGACAGCCCCAGTCAGCCCGGCAAGTCTCCTCGCGATCTCGATCGCATGCTCAACTGACCCCGCCTCCATCACCGGGAGATCGGTGACCGCCGCCACACGCTCGGCGAGCTCGCCGGGCGGAACCGCTCGCTCGGACTCGGGAGCGGTCACGACAAACCCGTCAGCGACATCAGCGAGCCGTTCCACCATGGCTTCGACGTTCTTGTCGCCCATCACCCCGAATACCACCTGCCACAGCTTTGTGGGGAACTCCTCGAACAAAGACTCGATCAAGACGTCGATCCCGTCGGTGTTGTGCGCTCCGTCAACCATCAGCAAGGGCTCGGTGCCCAAGGTCTCCATCCGCCCGGGCATGGTCGCTGACGCGGCCGCGTCACGAACCGCCTCGGCATCGAGCTTCCTACCCAGAAGGGCTTCAGCCGCCGCGATCGAGTTCGCCAAATTCACTATCTGATGTCTGCCGTGGAGCGGCAAGAACACGTCCTCGTAGGTGTCTTCCGCCCCATCGATGCTCACCAGCCACCCACCCACACCTCGGTCGGCGGCAAGCACGGAGAAATCCTTCCCGTAGTGGCGGTGGTGGATGCCCAGTTCACGCGCCCTCGCCTCTGCCACATCCAACGCCGGTTCAGGCAACGGACCAGTGATGAGAATCGAATTGAGACCGGCGATGGCGACCTTTTCCCCGGCGATGCTGGCCAGATCCGGGCCGAGATACTCGGTGTGCTCGATTCCGATACTGGTGACCACGCATACCTCCGCGTCAACAACGTTTGTCGCATCGAGACGCCCGCCGAGACCTACCTCGAGCACCGCCGCTTGAACTGGCTGGTTGGCAAAGAAGGCGAAGGCCGCTGCCGTTATCAGTTCGAAATAGGTGTTCGAGTCGAAACCCTGCTGTTCGCGGACGAGGGCGAAAGCCTCGACATCCGAAACCGCCAAAGCGAACTCTTCTTCGGTGGCGATTCGGCCGTTGACGGCCAGTCTCTCCTCCACTCGCTGCAGATGAGGGGAGATGTAGGTCCCAGTGGTCAAGCCATGCGCCACCAGAAGGAGAGTCGCAAGACGTGAGGTCGAGGTTTTCCCATTGGTGCCTGCGACATGGATTATCGGATATCCCTCGTCGGGCCGGCCCATGGCCTCGAGCAGGCCATGCATGCGTTCAAGCCCCGGCTTCACCCCTAGGGCGATATGACGGTCGAGGTAGGCAAGGGCTTCGGTGTAGTCCATGAAAGAGGAAGGGCCCCGGGAGGTTAATCCCGAGGCCCCTTCTTCTCTCAGAAGGCCGGGGCGATCAGCCTTCCTCCCGACGCCGAGCGAAGTGGATCAAGTAGATCCCCAAGCCCAGCAGCAGGACCGAACCACCCAAGAGGACCTCGCTGTCGACGCCTGTCAACGGAAGGACCACAATTGCTTCGACTTCGTCCTCAGGTTCAATGACTTCAGCCAGGACCTCGTCGCAAACGCCGGCAGCAGCAACCGCGAAAGTGATCTGAGTCGGCGCGCCTCCCGCCAGGACAAAGCCAGGCAGTACCTCGACCAAGACCGTTCCAGAGATCGGACCGGCGAGGGTCTGGCCGCTGACGTTGACCCCGTTCAGAACGTATCGGATGCCCGTGGTGACAGGGAACGTGACCGATCCCTGAACCTCACAGACCGTGCTCAGGACGATCGTCGGGCTTACGGGAGTGACCACGCCCGGGCATGGGCTACCTGCTTTGAGTTCGAAGGCAAACGACCACGCAGGGTCCGTCAGCGCGAAGCCAGCCTCTGCCACCGCAGTTAGCACACCCGCGGCGGGACCGGTGATGGTGTCACCGTTCACCGCGACATTGCCCAACATGTAGGTGACTCCCGGCGTTGCCGGCACCTGCAACGAGTCGGCGACACCGCAAGTCTGCGAAACCGTGACCACCGGATTCACCGGGGTCGCGTCCTGGTCGCAGTTCTGGTCGACGGAGAAAGTGCTCGTCGTGTTGGTTTCGCCGCCACCTTGCCCGTTGTCCCATGCACCGTCGGCTCTCGCACGCACCTGGATGCTTTGACCCAGATACGGCGCGCCGTCGAATGTGCCCGAGAAGGCATAGGTCGGAGAGACATAGGCACCGTTCCCGACCTGGGTCCAAGGCCCTGAGCCTCCGACCCGCACCTCGATGCGAATGTCGTCGTGACCGGATCCGGAGCCGCCGTCTGTCCTCCAACTGATCGACTGATATGCGATGACGAGCTTCCCGTCAGCGCAGGTCTGATTTGCGGTGATCGTCGGATGATGGGCAAGCGCCGCGGGGGCGAAGACCACCATCATCGACATCAAAACGGCAACAGCAGATAGGGTCGCAAGCAGACGTTCGAACCTTCTGCGCAGGGGTGTGAACTCGATGTTCATGACAGCCCCCCAACGCAAAACACGCGCCATAGGCGCGTTTCGGAACAAATGCCTCCCACGACCCGTGTCGTTCCCCAGCCCCTTCATATCTTCCTATCCCTTCATCGTTTGGGACAGGTCGGTCTCACCACTAGCTCCACCAGACCCAGGTGACCGTTTTACAGGTCTGGTTTCAAAGCCTCCCTATTTCCCCTGTTGGGTATACCCACTCAGCGTGTTCGTTAACCACATTCTGGCTGAAGGTGATAGGAAGTCAATAATTGTTCACGCCCACGACATCGGGCTCAAACGCGAAAAAGGACCCCAGGAGCATTGGCTCCCGGGGTCCTCGAGCGTCGGTCAAAACCGATCGGCTTCTGGTTGTCAGGTCTCTTCTCGGCGCGCCCCCGCCACCAGAAGGAGCCCAAGCGCCAAAGCGCTCGCCCCAAGGGCGAGCAGTTGCCCCCGATCAACACCGGTGAAGGGGAGGACAGTCGCACCCTCTGCCGAAATCGAAGTCGTCACCGTGATCCCACCGACCAGATCCGTCACGGTGCTGGTGGTGGTGGTTCCAACGGTGGTGGTGGTCGCTTCGCTCGTTCCAACGATGCCAACAATCGTTGTAACTGTGGTCGACGTCGTGGTCGTGCTCGTGTCGGCGGTTGAGGTGGGCGCCTCCGTTGTTGTGGTGGTGTTGTCATCGACCTTGGTGGTCGTCGTGTGATGGCCGCGCTTCGTAGTCGATGTGGAGCCGCCGCCAATCGTGGTGGTCGTCACCTCATCGCATTTGTCTTTGCCGTACTCGTCATCGCCGTACTTGTCGTGCTCGTCGCACTCGTCATCACCATGGTGATTCGTGGTGTTTGTCCCCTTGTCGTGATGCCCGGAGCCCGAGGTCGCATCTGCGGAACCCGGCAAGACAAGCAGCAAGCACAGAGCCAGTATCAAGACGGTCATGGATGCGACGACGAAACGCTGCCGTCGCAGACTGATCCCCATCGTTTCCTATCCCTTCGATTAATGGGACAGGCCGGTCTCACCACTGGCTTCCCCTCGACCCATGTGACCGATTACAGGTCGGGGATCCACGCCTCCCGTTATTCCCTTTATTGCGACCACTCTTGGTGATCCGTTGGCACAGTACCGCAG
>JALYNX010000284.1 GCA_030772935.1 Actinomycetota bacterium
GTTCGAACCTTCTGTGATGAGAGCCACGGTCATGGCGGGCGTGGTGCTTCTCGGGCGTCTTCTCGGGTATGCCCTGGAGGCGTGGCAGCTGCTGTCGGTTGCGGTGATCGGGCTATTGACCCTCAACCCACCTCTCGCCTTTGACGCCGGCTTTCAGTTGTCGGTGGCCGCTACGGCCGGAGTTCTCGTCGGTGCCCGTTGGCCTACAGACGGAACGCGTTGGCGTCGAGCCCTAGCGGTGACCCTTGGCGCTCAGACCGCGGTCTCACCTCTGTTGGTTCTCACCTTCGACCAGGTTCCACTCCTGTCTCCGATCGCGAATCTGATCGCCGCTCCGATTGTGGGCGCGGCGACGCTGGTCGGAGCGATCGGGGTCGCCGGGATCGACCCCCTGGTCTCGTTGGCGGCCGCGCTGGCAGGGATCGTTCTCGGCCTGGCGAGAGGCGTTTCCACGTGGCCACAGGTTGGGTGGGTCGGACTGCTGGTGATCGGCGGGTTGGCGGCCCTCTTTGTCCGTTTTCGCTCGCAACGGGGCGTTCTTGCCCTGATCGCCGCCTTGGTCCTCGTCACCAATCTCATCGGGCCCAAGGCTGAGCCGCCCACTGCGGGGGTCGTGGTTCTCGACGTGGGTCAGGGCGACTCGTTGCTCATCTCCGGAGGCGGCGATCGTTTCGCTCTCGTCGATGGGGGACCGGACCAGGTGCGTCTCATCGAGAAACTGGGGGAGTACGGGGTGCGCCGACTCGATTTGGTGGTTCTCACTCATGTCCACGCCGACCATGCAACCGGTCTCATCGGGCTGGTCGGCAGGGTTCCGATCGGTCGGGTCTGGGCTGTGACCGACCACCACGAGACTCCGGCTTCATTCGAGTTGTTCGAAGGGCTCGAAGCAGGGCAGGTTCTGGTGGAACGGCCCTCGGTGGGCCAACGGTGGGATTTGGGCGGGGTGACCCTCACTGTGCTCGGCCCTTTGAGACGCTACGCCTCACCCAACGATCAGTCGATCGTCTTGTTGGTCGATGGGCCGGCACGGTCGATGTTGCTCACTGGAGACATCGAGACCTTTGCCCAGGGCGATCTGGGACCGCTCCATGCCGACGTGCTCAAAGTGCCCCACCAGGGGGCAGCGACATCTAACCCCAACTGGCTGAAGGAGGTGGGAGCGGACCTTGCGGTGATCTCGGTGGGGCCAAATGACTTCGGGCATCCAGTCGACTGGGTTATCGAGACACTGGAGGAGGCTGGGGCCGTGGTCAAGCGCACCGACCGTGACGGTGACGTGGTGGTTCCGCTTTCTTGACCGATGCGGGGATGGGACACTTCCCGACGATGAACGGCGGAGCCTCGATCGCACTCGGAACAGTTGACCTGCCGTTGGGCCAAGTCACCTATGTGATGGGGGTCATCAACGTCTCACCCGACTCGCGAAATCTCCACACCGTGGCTCACTCAGTCGACGAAGCGCTCCTGATGGCCGATCGGTACCGGGGATGGGGAACCACGCTGATCGACCTCGGCGGACAGTCGTCTCATTTCGACAACCCGACGATCGATGAGGTCGAAGAGATCTCGAGGGTGGTGCCGGTCATCGAGGCCCTCACCTCCGAGAGCCACCTTGTGGCAATTGACACCTGGAAGCCGGATGTGGCTCGTGCGGCAGTTGATGCCGGCGCGGTCATCATCAACGACACCGGGGGCCTGCGCGATCCTGAGATGAGGTCGGTGGTCGCACAGACCGGTGTGGCCGCGGTGGCGGTAAATGTCGAGGGAGCAAACCCGCACGCCGTCGACGAGATCGACATACGACCCGACAAGGCCCGGCATACGGCAGATAGGTTCGCCGAGTTGATCGCCGGGCTGGCAGAAGAGGGGATCCACAAAGTGATTCTCGACCCCGGCATCGCCCTCAACTATCCAGGGGACTACGAGGCTTACACCCGGATGCAGCTCGAGGTGATCGCCGGTTCCGAGGAGCTGCATCGACTTGGCAAACCGGTCCTGATCCCGATACCGAGAAAGCGGGACTTTCATCGAGTGGTGGCCTACATCGCCCTGGCTCTAGAGCACCGAGCGGACATCATCAGGGTTCACGACGTCGCCGTTGCCTGTGACATCGCCAGGCTCTTCGGGAGATTGCCCTAACTGTCGGTGGGCCTGACTACGGTCTGGAATATGGGATTGCTCCTCATCTCGGCGCCGTCAAATGCCGGACCGGGGGAGCGTCAGCGGATGCTGGACGCGGCGGCCGATCGGTTCTCGGAGCAGGGTGTCGGGCGCGCAGAATTGGTTCGGATCGACGTTCCGGGGCGGGGCGCCGGGGAGGAAGGCGACGGGACCCTTCGAACCGAGCTCGAGCCTCTGGTCCCTCTGCTCCAATCCGGGTCGTTGTTCGGGGACCGACAAGGCCTCCAGATCCTCGATGTGCAGAGCCTCCAAGTGGGCGAAGCCGAGGTGTTGGCCGATCTCTTGGTGTCGACGGACATGGAGTCGATCGAAGTCGTGCTTCTCGTCACCGGCACCACGCCGAGGCCGGTCGCCAAAGTGGTCCAAGAGCGGGGGAAGTCGGTCGCGGTGGGCAAGATCTGGGAGCGTCAGGCGTCCCAGTGGCTGGACGCCGAGGTCCGTGACCGTGGCCTCCAACTCGACAAAGGGGCCAAGGACGCACTGCTTCAGAAATTCGGAACGGATACCGCGGCGATGGGTGGGGCGCTCGACCAATTGCACGGCTTGCAGGGCAAGCTCACCAAGCAGATGATCCTCGACAGGTTCAAGAATCGCCCCGACGAGCCCATGTTCCACATCACCGATGCGATCTCGAAGGGCGATGTAGGGGTCGCGCTGCGGAGGTTGTCGGACTTTCTGGTCCACGGCCACCCTTTGGTCTATCTCGCCGCGGTGGAGTCTGACCTCAAGAGACGTTCCCTGGCTGCGGCCGCCCCCGACGAGGAGACGTTTCGCTCCTGGACCGGTTCCCGCTCCTCTGACCGGAGCGCGTCCCGGGTCTGGTCGCAACGGGGGAAGGTCCGGGAGTCTTCTCTGAGAAAGGCTCAGGAAGCGCTGGTCCGTGCTGACCGGGTGATCAAGTCACAACCGGAGGAGGTGCACCGGGTGACTCTTGAGCGACTGACCGTCGCCTTGTGTCGGTGGTATGGGTGAACCCGGTCACCCCCCTCGCCCGACCTGCGGTCGGGTTGTCCCCCCGCTTCGCAGGGGGACAACCAAGTCAGCTGGCCGCTGAAGACTTCTTGGCCAGCCTCGACTTCTTACGGGCTGCCGTCTTCTTGTGAAGCACACCCTTGGAGGTGGCGACATCGATCTTCTTCTGTGCCGCCCGATAGAGGTCGGCGGTGGGCTCGCCGGCGGCGGCTGCGGTCTCAACCTTCTTGATGCTGGTCTTGAGGTCGCTGTTGACCGACTTGTTCCGCATCCGCAACCCGTCGTTCTGGCGGTTGCGCTTGATCTGAGATTTGATGTTGGCCATGTTGAAAACCTGAATCCGTTGGTGGGAAACCGGCCAAACCCCTGGTGAGAGCGCCGGAAAGGGCAGAGTAGCAGGGGCCGAATCGAAGTTACAATGGCACCCTTCCACTACTCGTGACCACTCAAGCGCGCATTCGCAACTTCTCGATCATCGCTCACATCGACCACGGCAAGTCGACCCTGGCCGATCGTCTCCTCGAGCGCACCGGGGCGGTCAGTGAGCGAGACATGAGAGAACAGGTCCTCGACACCATGGATCTGGAGCGGGAGCGGGGGATAACGATCAAGGCTCAGACGGTCCGTCTTCGTCATGCAGGCGAGGATGGGGAGGAATACATCCTCAATCTGATCGACACCCCCGGCCACGTCGACTTCTCGTACGAGGTTTCCCGCTCGCTCGCCGCCTGCGAAGGCGCCCTGCTGTTGATCGATGCCGCTCAGGGGGTTCAAGCCCAGACCCTGGCCAACGCCTATCTGGCCATCGATGCCGGCCTCGAGGTGATTCCCGCCATCAACAAGATCGATCTCATTGCGGCGGACCCGGAGCGAGTGGCAGGCGAGATCGTCAACGTCCTCGGTGGCTCACCGGATGACATCGTTCGGATCTCGGCCAAGACCGGGGCCGGCGTCGACGAGCTGTTGCAGCGATTGGTGGAGCAGGTGCCGTCACCCGCGGGCGATTCGAAGGCACCGCTGCGCGCCCTGGTCTTCGACTCCTATTACGACGCCTACAGAGGTGTGGTTTGCTACGTCAGGATCGTCGATGGTCGTCTCGGTTCCGGTCAGAAGATCCGTCTCATGGCAACCGGCGAGAACCACGACGCCAACGAGATCGGAGTCCTCACCCCCTCGGCGCAACCGGTGGCCAACCTTGGCACCGGAGAGGTCGGCTATCTGATAACCGGAGTCAAGGAGATCGACCGGATCAAGGTCGGTGACACCCTCACCGACGCCATCCGGCCCGCGACGGAACCGCTCCCCGGCTACTCCGAGCCCAAGCCCATGGTGTTCTCCGGCATGTTTCCGACTGACGGCGACGACTTCGAACGTCTTCGGGAAGCTCTGGAGAAGCTGCGGCTCAACGACGCCTCCCTGGTCTACGAGCCGGAGAGCAGCCGCGCCCTCGGGTTCGGCTTTCGCTGTGGCTTTCTCGGGCTGCTCCACATGGAGATCGTCCGGGAGCGACTGGAACGCGAGTACGACCTCGATCTGGTGGCGACAGCGCCTTCAGTGGCTTACCGGGTGACCCTGCCCAACGGGTTGGTGAAGGAGATCAAGTCTCCCCAGGACCTGCCCGATTCAGGCAGCCTGGTCGGGGTAGCCGAGCCCTATGTGAAGATCATGATCCTCAGCCCTACCGAGTTCGTGGGGCCGATCATGGAGTTGGTGACCAATCACAGGGGCGAGATCGGGAACATG
>JALYNX010000285.1 GCA_030772935.1 Actinomycetota bacterium
TGGTGAGGATTCGAACCGTCGTGGTCTTACCCGCGCCGTTGGGTCCGAGCAGGCACATCACGGACCCCTCGGGCACGGCGAGGTCCAATCCGTCGAGTGCGACGACCTCTCCGTAATGCTTGCGAAGTCCCTCAGCGAGGATGGCGTTGGTCATTGCGTCGGGGAAGAGTAGCGCCTGTCCGGGACTGCAGATTCGGGTTTACTCGGCCCCTTCGAAGCGATATCCCATGCCGGGCTCGGTGATCAGATAGCGAGGGTGCGTTGGGTCAGGCTCGAGCTTTCGCCGGATCTGGGCCATGAACACCCGCAGATAATTGGTTTCCGCGCCGTAGTCGGGTCCCCATACCTGTTTGAGCAACTGGGTCTGGCTGACCAGCTTGCCCTGATGCCGGGCGAGGACTTCGACGATTCCCCACTCCGTAGGAGTGAGTCGGACCTCCTCGCCGTCATGACGCAACACCTTCTTGGTGGAAAGGTCGACCGTGAAGTCCGGTGTTACGAGCGTCGGAGCGTCGAGATCCCCGGCTGTTGCACGTCTGAGCGCTGATCGCAGCCGGGCAAGGAGCTCGCCCATCCCGAACGGCTTGGTGACGTAGTCGTCGGCGCCGGCGTCCAGAGCAGCGATCTTGTCTCGCTCTCGCTCTCGAACCGACAGCACGATTATCGGCACGGTGGTCCAACCCCGCAGACCCTCGATCACCTCCAGCCCGTCCATTCCGGGTAACCCCAAGTCAAGGATGACGGCATCCGGCCGATGATCGGCGGCCACTCGCAGCGCCTCTTCGCCGCTGCGCGCCACATCGACCTTGTACCCGAGGGCCTGGAGATTGACGGCCAGGGCACGCACGATTTGTGGCTCATCGTCCACGACCAAGACCCGGATCGGCTCAGCCATGGGAGTTGCCGCTCGATATGGTGGTGACGGCTCGTGGAATTGGCACGACCTTCAAGGCGATGACCATGGTCGTGCCTCCGCCGGGGGTGTCCTCCACCAACAGATCATGTCCCATGGCCTCGAGGAAGCCGCGGGAAACCGCCAAGCCGAGCCCGACGCCTGAGCCGCGAGGCGCGTCGCCCAACCTCTGGAACGGCTGAAAGACCTTCTCCCGATCGGCGACCGGGATGCCTGGACCTCGGTCGATGACCCGAAGGTCGATTCGCCCCGCTACTGGGCCGGCGGTCACCCGGACAGAATGGCCCACTGGGGACCAGGTCAACGCGTTTTCGACGAGATTGGCGATCACGCGCTCGAGCAGCTCGGGATCGGTCTGAACCTCGGGCAACGACTCGGGCACGTCCACCTCGACCTGACTCTGAATCGGGCCAAGACCGGCCAGTGCGGATGCCGTCACCTCAGAGAGGACTGTGGGCCTGAAGAAGACGTGGAGTGCGCCCATTTGGACGCGGCTGGCGTCGAGGAGGCGGCCCACCAGCCGATTGAGCCGCTCGGTCTCGGTGAGAATCGCTTTGAGAAAGGCTTGGATCTGGTCCGGCGGCCAATCGACACCGGTCTCGAGAAGACTGGTGACCGACGCCTTGATGGAGGCGAGCGGAGTACGCAGATCGTGTGACACCGCACCCAACAGAGCGGTTCGGAGGCGGTCGGTTTCAGCCATTGCCTCGGCCGATCCTGCTTCTCGCTCCAACTCTTCGCGTTCCAAGGCGTTGGCAATCTGCACGGCAAATGCGCGCAGCACCCTTCGATCGTCACCGGTCAATCGCCCGTCGAGCAAGACCATGACCGTGTCCGAAGTCAGCTCGATCACTTCGGTGCCCTCGCCGGGCGCCATCAGTTCGGGGCTTCCTGCTTGAGCGAGGCTCTCCCAACCATCGGTCCCCCGACGAAGCACGGAGACGGCTCTCAAGGCAAAGGTGTCACGAATTCGGTCGATCGACCCGGCAGGGCCGGTATCGAACACTGGATGGGGCTGGGAGGTGGTCGCCGCCAGCGCCTCGGCCTGAGCCCGGGCCCGTCGTGCGTCTGCACTCTGCCTGGTGGAGATGCCGACCAGTGCACCTACCACGACGGCCACGATTAGGAACACGACCAAAGCGACGAGATCGTCGGCAGACCCGATCGTCCAGGTCCCAACGGGGGGCGTCAGATACCAATTGGCAAGAAGAAAGCCGGCAACCGCGGCGACGACTGATGGCAGCACCCCACCGATCAACCCCACCCCCACTGCCATCAGCAGAAAGAGCAGTAGCACGGTCTGCAACCCCAACTCATCATCGGACACGACGAACATCCAGGTGAGAAGAGGGAGCCCGAGGACCAGTACCGACCAGGCCGCTACGCGTCTCCTGAGTCCGAGCGCGCTCCGCCCCCGCCGCTTCGGTTTGAGCCGCACTCGGGGAGCGCCCTCGTAGGAGATGACATGGACGTCGATCGTGCCCGATCTTCTGATCACCTTGTGGATCGGCGAGCCCCTGAGAAACTCGTCGAGGCGTGATCGCCGAGAGGCTCCCATCACTATCTGAGTGGCGTTCTCAGACCGGGCAAACAGCAGAAGTGCCTCACCAACGTCGTCGCCGACAATCTCGTGATAGCTGCCCCCGAATTGACCCAGAAGCTCCCTTTGCTCGCTCAGATACTCGTCATCGGCAACGGAGAGGCCGTCCGTGGGGCGCACATAGACACCGAGCAATGCAGCCCGGGAACGCATCGCCATCCTCGCCGCTCTTCGGACCACCGCATCCCCGCCGGCCGCTCCGGTGAGCCCGACGACTACTCGTTCTTTGGTTTCCCAAGGATCGTCGATTCCCTGGGCGTGCCGGTATTCGGCCAAGGTCTCGTCAACCCGGTCCGCAGTCCATGAAAGAGCAAGCTCGCGCAGGGCGGACAGGTTCCCGGGACGGAAGTAGTTGGCCAGGGCCGCATCGACTCGCTCGGCCGGGTAGATCTTGCCCGCCGCCATACGGGCCCGGATCCCCTCTTGGGTCAGGTCGACCAGTTCGATCTCGTCGGCGCGGCGAACGACCGAATCGGGGATGGTCTCCCGCTGTTGCACCCCAGTGATCTCGAAGATCACGTCGTTGAGGGACTCCAGATGCTGGACGTTCAAGGTGGTGAGGACGTCGATCCCCGCAGCGAGGATTGCGTCGACATCCTCCCATCGCTTCGCGTTTCGCGTGCCGGGGACATTGGTGTGGGCGAGCTCATCGATCACCGCAACGTCCGGCCGACGGGAGAGCAATGCGTCGAGGTCCATATCCTCGAACATCCCTCCCCGGTATTCGAAGCCTCTTCTCGGGATGGTCTCGAGATCACCGATCACCGCCGCAGTCTCGGCCCGGCCGTGGGTCTCGACGAAGCCGATCACTACGTCCTTGCCCAGGCCCTTGATCCGATGGGCTTCCTCGAGCACGGCGTACGTCTTGCCGACGCCGGGAGCGGCGCCCATGAATACACGGAGCCGGCCTCGGTTCACCACACACCGAAGCTAGTACCGATCCCGAGACTGCCCCGATGGTTCAGCTGAAAGCCTCGCTATCACCGATATTCGAACAGACCCCAACCAATCAGAGCGGCTCCGGCCAACATCGAAACCACGAGAC
>JALYNX010000286.1 GCA_030772935.1 Actinomycetota bacterium
CAGTCATGCTCAGATGAATATGTCGTGGGGTCCGCTGGAGTTTTCGTTTCGAAGGTACCACCCGCGGTTGCGGTAGACACCAGGGCCGGCAATCCCGTTGCCGTCCCAGTCCCCGACCAGCGGGCGATCGCCCGGGTTGCCGAAGCTGAAGGACAAGTCGGCTGCCCCGAGCCCGCCGTTGTTGGCCCCGAGGCGGTTCATGATGTAGAAACGCTGCTCCGAGGGGCGATATAGCGAGACGCTGTCTCTCCCGTCCCCGTTGAAATCGCCGGCGAGTGGCAGGTCGCCGGGGTTGCCGAAGAAGAACCTGATGTCCGCGATTCCCTGGGTCAGGGAATTGCGCAGATACACGAAGCCGTCCGAGCGCCGGTAGAGACCGGGTTTGTCGAAACCGTTGCCTGTCCAATCTCCGGCGAAAGGAGTGTCGCCCGGGTTCCCGAACCAGAACGACCGGTCGGCGGAACCGGTGGAGTTGGAATCGCGGAGGAACCACTGGCCGGCGCGCACCACTCCGGGAGTGTCGATTCCGTCGCCGTTCCAGTCCCCGACCACCGGAAGGTCAGTCGACACCCCGAAATCAAAGATGATGTCAGGCCCACCATCCGACCGCTTCAGATACCAGGTGCCGTTGGCGAACACGCCCGGCATGTCCCGTCCACTGCCGGTCCAGTCGCCGACCACGGGTGCCCCGGCAGGCCATGCTCCCGTCTCGTTGAGACACGCAGCGTTGTGGAACCTGGTGTTGTTGTCGGTGGCCGACGTCGTGGTGCAGCTCGCGTCCCACACCCATGGGGGGGTGCAGGTCACCACGCGACAGGCGATGGGCCCGACACATCCGGCGCCCTGGTTGCACTGTCCGTAACGGAACTGGGTGCAGCCGGCCTTGCGCAGACCGCAGTCTCCGTTGCCACAACCACAAAAGAAACTGCGTGGGTTGGCGCAGCCGCCACTACATGTTCCGGAGCCGCCACAACCGCACGATCCGCAGTCGGCGACGTTGCAGTCGATGTAGTACCGAGGCTGCGGTCCGGCCGTGGCGTCACAGACCCCGGAACCGTCGGCCTTCCACCACCCCGCCGGGATCGTTCCCGCAGGGCAAGCGTTCACGCCATACATCGAGCAGCAGAATTCGGTGTAGCCGTCACAGCAGGTCGCCCCGCAGTCGCAGCTCCGACCGGAACAAGTGCAGATTGCGGCGTACGCGGTCCCCGGGCGGAGCAGGTAGGAAACCGGTGCCACGCTGAGCGCGGTGGCGACCATCGTGAAGCGCCGCAGAAACCCGCGCCGAGAAACAGGCCGATCGACCAACTCGGCTGCTCTCTTCACCAACGTTTGACTCATGCGGGCGAGGCCTTGCGCCGAGGAGTCGGGACGCTGACCGCGCTATCCACCGGGAGTTTTCCCTGGGGAAGGACCGCGATCAGGGCGTAGAAGAGGTAGATGGTCACGCCGACGAACACGACAAACGGCAACGCTTCTTCCCAAGACGCCTCCCCTATACCCCCCCAAGGGCCGATGGGAAACATGGCGCACGCCAGAAGGAACAATCCTGAAGCCAGGTTGAAGACCAGGTGCAACCGGGTCGGTGGCGTGTCCGACGTGCCAAGGCATCCACAGCTGGATATTGGCAGCCGGTGTCTGAGGGCATGATCGACGAACCAGGCAAAGGCGCCGTAGAACAATGCGCCGACAACCGCGGCTGGCGTGGAGCCAAATGCGATCCCGGCCACCCCGACCCCCAACTCGACAAGTCCCAGAACGCGAACCGTGGCCAACGCGCTGGGCAGTCGAGCCGCGCGGAGAGCACCCGAAGTGTGTTCCGGGCGGAGGATCTTGAAGATCCCGGCGATGGCCAGCAGCCCGAAAAGGGCGACGAAAGGACCGGCGTGGACTGGCATCGGGCAAGCATCCTACCTGCTCGAGGCTTCGTCCTTGGACCGGCCCCGGCGACACCGGGCGCTCTTTGGTTGATGTCTCGGCCTTGCCACCGCAATGTTCCAACGCAGAACCAGTCACTGTCGGTGGTCAGGCCACGACAACCAGTCCCCGGTCTGCCTGGGTCAACACGTCGCTCCCGCGTTCAGTGCAGACCACGATGTCCTCGATCCTCACTCCGAAGCGACCGGGGAGATAGATCCCGGGCTCCACTGAAAACACCATCCCGGGTTGCAACAAGAGGTCGTTGCCTTCCACCATGTACGGATGCTCGTGGACGTCGAGTCCGATGCCATGACCGGTTCGATGGAGGAAGAAACGCCCAAAACCGGCACTGGCGATCACGCTGCGTGGCCAACGATCGACTTCTTGGCAGGGCACGCCGGGGCCAACGACCGATCGTCCCACCCGATTGGCCTCTTCCACCAACGCATGAACCTCGAGCTCCTCCTTGCCCGCCTCGCCTACCGAGAAGGTTCGAGTGACATCCGAGAAGTAACCCCCCACCCGGCCCCCGAAGTCGCAAACAACGAGGTCACCCTCTTGAATCACCCGCAGCCCGGGTTCGTGGTGTGGTGACGCCCCGTTGGGGCCGGAGCCAATGATGGTGAAGGAAGCGACATCGTGTCCCTCCTCCACGGTCAACAAGGCGAAATCACGGGCGACCTGTCTTTCAGACCTTCCCTCAAATCGAAGCTCGCGTGGCACTCTCGACAAGACCCGGTCCACCGCCTGGGCCGCCGTCCGCAAGGTTGCGATCTCGTCAGCGTCCTTACGCATGCGCAAGTGCTTGGTCAGCTCCGATGCGATCCCCCATTCCACACCTGGAAGCTCTTTCTGGAGGGCCACCAAGAAGGCGGACCAGGTGTGGTCGCCCAATGCCACACGTCGTGGCTGGTTGGTGGCACGGGCGACAAGTGTGATCGGATCGTCGGTGTCGACCCAGGCCAGCATCTCGAATGGGCCCGGAGGCACCCGCGGAGCCTCCAGCGCAGGCACGAGAAGCAGCGGATCCCCGGTTTGCCTCACGATGAGCATGGTGAGCCGTTCGGATGCCATCGCCTCGTACCCGGTGAAGTAGGGGAGGTCGGATCCGGCCGAGAGCAGGACCACGTCGACTGCCGATTCGGACATCAACTGGCGCAGCCTTCCGATCCGGCCGGCGCGGTCGAAACGGCGAGCAGAATCAGAAGTCATGCGGGTCTCCACCAAAACGAGGAGACGTTAATCAGCGACCTGGCCGGCTCGGGTCAATAGAAATCGCACAACCTCCCCCTTAGAGATCCACTTTGAGGTAGAGATCGGCTTCGTCGCCGGAACCGAGCCCGGTGCTCGGGTCGATTCTGAGCCATGTGGTCCCCCCTTGTCGGTGCAGCGAGGTGGGGTACTCCACTCCGTGGGCTCTTGCCACCACATGATCGACCAGAGCGAGCGCCTGGGCAACGTGACACGGGATCTTTGCCACCAGCCCGTCGTCTTCGTCTTCGACCCGAACCCGGAAGGCGGTTCGGAACAGATCCAGGGAGCGGCCAACGACAGGGGCCACGTCGGCGTCGGGATCCAGGGTTTCCTGGTCGCCACGACGCAGCGCCTGGCACAACCAATCAGCGACCTGGTGGTCGACCTCATCGGGGTGGCCGAGCCGCACCGAATGACCCCAACTGGTCGGTCCATAGAGGAACAACTTTCGGATCCTGGGGTCGTCGATGACGGTGGGCGAGATCAACGAGAGATCCACCCAGCGTTCGGCCACAGAGACCCCGGCAAAGGACATCCGGGTGATGAATGCGATCCTCGTCTTCTGGGCGTGGATCCTGAACTCGCCGCATTTCTCGAGGGCTTCCAGGACCGCCTCATAGATGGAGATCGCGAGTTCACTGCTCCCGGCCAGATGCTCGGAGGCGGTGATGTCGACGCAGGAATGGGTCTGGTTGAGATTGGCAAACGAACGTCCACAGCGTCCACAGGTCCACATCGGCCGGGTCGGGCCGGACATCGCTAACCGGCAGTGGTCCCGATCGTGACCGGGACCGCCTCCCGGCTTTCCTTGGCGTGATAGCTGGAACGGACCAGTGGGCCTGACTCGACATGGGGGATGCCACGACTCTCGCCGAACGACTTGTACTCGGCGAACTCGTCGGGATGGACATAGCGATGGATCGGTCGGTGCCGCGTGGTGGGGCGGAGATACTGGCCGATTGTGATGATGTCGATGCCGACCGCCCGCATGTCGGCAACCGCCGATAACACCTCTTCTCGGGTCTCACCCATGCCGACGATCAGACCGGACTTGACCAAGCCATGCGGATTCATCTGCTTGGCCCTCCAGAGGAGAGCCAGGGAACGGCCGTAGTTGGCAGAAGTCCTGATGTCGCGCTGCAGTCTGAGCACGGTCTCGGTGTTGTGGTTGAGCACCTCGGGGACCGCGTCCATCACGGTCTGCAGCGCCTCCCGGTCACCCTTGAAATCCGGGATCAGCACCTCGATCTCCGTGCCCGGCGATTGCTTGCGGGTCTCGGTGATGGTGTGGGCGAAGATGCCCGATCCCCCATCGTGGAGGTCGTCGCGGTTGACCGAGGTGATCACCGCGTGTCTGAGACCCATCTTCCGGATCGCTTCCGCAGCCCGATACGGCTCGAAAACATCGAACTCTGTCGGCTTCCCGGTGGTGACGTTGCAGAACGAGCAGGCCCTGGTGCATTTGTCCCCGAGGATCATCAGGGTGGCAGTGCCCATCCCCCAGCATTCGTAGATGTTCGGGCAGTTGGCCTCCTCACACACGGTGTTCAGTTGCAGACCACGCATCAACTTCTTCAACTCGAGGTACTCGGTGTCCATCCGGGCGGTCACCCGCATCCAGTTCGGGCGCTCCGGCTCGCCAGGGAGGCGTCCGTTGATCAAGACCGGTGCCTGAGACCGTTTCTCGGGGCTGAACGTCCCATCGGCGAGCAGACGGTCGACCTCGAACTCGCTCGCCCGGCCCTGACCCCGGACAAAGGCCGCGAATTGGCTGTCTGTCTCGGAATACCCGAAAGCATCGGCAAAGGCGGGGATGAGGGCTTCCACGGCCTCCTCCAGGGTCACCTTCCGACCGACCAACTCGGAGACCGATGTCACCTCTCGATCACTGATTCCGCAAGGGTTCATCATCCCGAAGAAGCTCATCTCGGGATGGAGGTTGAGAGCGAAGCCGTGCATCGTCACCCGTCTGGCGACTTTGACTCCGATTGCTGCCACCTTGCCCCGCGCGGTCCAGACCCCGGTGAAGCCCGGCTCCGCCCAGCCCTCGATTCCGAGTTCCGAAAGGGCACGGATCAGGGTCTCCTCGAGTCGACGAACGTAAGGGACGATCTGCTTCGGGTCGCCCATTGACAGGATCGGATAGCCCACCAGCTGACCCGGGCCGTGGAAGGTGACATCGCCGCCGCGATCCACATGGTGGATCTCGGCACCCGCTTTGGCGACCGCTCCCTGATCCGCCAACAGATTGGTGATCGAACCGTTGCGACCGATGGTGAAGACCGGTGGGTGTTCCAGCAACAGCAGATAGTCGTCGGGGGTGCGACCGAGCACCTTCCCTTCGTGAAAGGCCCGTTGCAGATCCCAGGCCTCGGTGTAGGGGAGCCTCCCTAGCCAACGAATGCGAAGCATTCGCTGGCTGTCCCAAGTCTCAAGTCGCAAGTTTCTGCTGGCCTGAGACTTGAGACTTGAGACCTGAGACTCAGGCAAGCTCTTGCTCCCAATCCCATGTCTCCAGGTTCTGCTTGATGCGCTGCAGGAAGAGAACTGCAGTTGAGCCATCGAAGGCTCGATGATCCCAGGAGAACCCCAGATACCCGATGTGGCGGATGGCGATCATGTCCTGACCCTCGGGCGTGGTGATGACCGCCGCTCGTTTCGAGACCGTCTCGGTGGAGAGGATCCCGACATTGGGGACATTGATGATCGGCGCCGACATGAACGACCCGAACGGGCCCGGGTTGGTGATGGTGAAGGAAGAGCCGGTGAGATCATCCACACCCAGCTTCCCTTCACGGGCGCGATCGGCGAGCTCACGGATCGATCTGGCGATTCCGACCAGTCGTAGCCCGTCGGCATTGCGAACCCGGGCCACCACCAGGCCACTCTGGTTGAGGTCGATGGCGATGCCGAGATCGACTTTCTTGTGCAGGACCGACTTCTTCTCCTCGAGATAGAAGGAACTGTTCACGATCGGGAATGCCTTGAGGGCGTCGATCGTCGCCCGGGCGATGAACGGGAGGTAGGTCAGCGAGAACCCCTCGGCCTTCTTGAATTGTTCCTTGTGTGCCTGGCGAACCCTCTCGACTCGCTCGTAGTCGACCTCCACGGAGGTCCACACATGAGCCGCCGTCTGTCTGGCCCGGATCAAGTTTTCCGCGGTCCGAAGCCGGATGCGATCGAGGGCGACTTCCTCTGAGCCTTCAGTGGCGGCCACCGGAGCGGTTGTGGGCTCCGCCGCCGGCTCCGCCGACACTGGCGCGTCTGGCTGCCCCCCTCCCCCCTCCGGGGTACTCCCCCCAACGTCGCTGCCGCTCCTGGGGGGAGAAACGGGAGTCGTCGTCCCAGCGCTCGCCAGATACGACTCCACGTCTTTGCGCGTGATGCGGCCGCCCTGCCCGGTGCCAGAGAGGCGGGAGACATCGATCTCGTTCTCACGAATGAGCTTGCGGACCACCGGAGAGAGCAGATTGGGCTGCTTCTCGGTCTCGTCGGGCTCGGCAAAGAAGGCATCCACTTCGTCGTTGGTGGGCTCCTTGGGAGCTTCCACGACCGGTGCCGGTTCAGCTGGTGCAGGTTCGACTGGTGCAGGTTCAGCTGGCGCCTCTGGTTGCCCCCCACCTTCCTCCGGGGTACTCCCCCCAACGTCGCTGTCGCTCCTGGGGGGAGAAACGGGCTCGGCTGCGGCTTCCGGGACGGGCTCCGGGGCGGCCGGAGCTGCGACAGGCGTCTCACCGGCCTCTCCGATCACCACCAACGGTGTGCCCACTCCAACGGTGTCACCCTCGGCCACGAGGATCTCGAGAACCGTCCCCGATGCCGGAGAAGGGACCTCGGTATCGACCTTGTCGGTAGAAATCTCAACGAGGACTTCGTCTTCAACGATCGAGTCGCCAACCTTCTTCGCCCAGCGGAGAATGGTTCCCTCGGTGACGGTTTCCCCGAGTTGGGGCATCGTGACTGTGGTTGGCAAGACTGGCTCCTCTCAGTGAAGACTGCGACCGGCAGCTGACATCAGTGTCTCACCGATTGCTTCGGACAATGTGGGGTGAGCATGAATGAACGCAGCTGCCTCTTCGGGCAGTGCCTCCCAGCCCACTGCGAACATCAATTCGTGGATCAACTCTCCGGCCTGGGGGCCGACGACAGTCGCCCCGACGATGGGTCCATCCTTCACCGAAACCACCTTGGCGAACCCCTGGTTGTCACCGATGATGATGGCCCGCCCGATGCCATTGAAGAGATGTTTGGCCGAGGTCACATCCATACCCTGTTCGAGAGCAGCGGCTTCGCTGAGACCCACCTCTGCAACCTCGGGATGGGTGTAAGTCACACGAGGGATGGCCTGGTAGTTGACCGGCTGTGCCTTCCCGGTGGCGAGGTGGGTCACCGCAGAGATCCCCTCGGCGAAACCGACATGAGCCAGCTGAGCCGTCCCCGCCACCAGGTCGCCAACGGCATATAGGCCCGGCTGGTCGGTCTGCATCGTGGCCAGGTCGACTTTCACGAAGTCTCGGTCGAGAACAGCAGAAGTGGTCTCGAGACCGACATCGGCGGTGTTCGGTCCCCGGCCCACCGAGATCAAGACGACGTCGACGTCGACGGACTCTCCGCCAAACGGCACCTTCACCGACTGCCCGATCACTGGCGGCTCGACCCCCACTCCGATATGAAATTTCACCCCTCGCTTCTGCAATTCTCGCTGCAACTGACGGGCGGCATCAGGGTCGGAACCGGGGAGAATCTGGTCCATCACCTCGAAGACGTGCACTTCTGAACCGACGTCGACCAGGAACGACGCAAACTCGCAGCCGATCACCCCGCCGCCGACGATGGCCACCGATCCGGGGCGTTGCTCCCAGTCCAGCGCATGGTCCGAGGTCACGATCTTCTTACCGTCGATCTCATAGCCCGGGATGGTCCGGGCGTAGGAGCCGGTGGCCAGAATCACAGCCCGGCTCTCGAGGACAGTGGTCTCCCCATTGGCGACCACTTCGACCTTGCCCGGCCCGGCCAGCTTGCCGACACCGGTGATGACTTCGACACCCTTCTTCTTGAGAAGACCAGCCAGGCCTCGAACCAGCCCTTCAACCGACTGGTTCTTACGGGCGAGGGCGGCAGGCCAGTCCAGGCTCGGCTGTTCGGTGATCACCCCAAACTCGGCTGCGTTGGCGACCGTGCGGAAGACGTCAGCGACGTGGAGCCACTGTTTGGCCGGAATGCATCCTCGGATCAGACAGGTCCCACCAGGACGATCCTTCTCCACCATGGCGACGGAGAGGCCGAAGTTATGGGCGTAAAGCGCCGATGCGTACCCTCCCGGACCGCCGCCGACTATGACGATGTCGTACAACATTGACCTTTCGGTGGGACTGACAGCCCGAGCCTAGTTGTGCCGGGGGTTACCCTCTCCAACCGAATGCCAACCCGCTGGCTCCTTCTTGCCTCCGCGGTGCTCGCTTTCGTGATCATCGGAGCCGCCGCGGTCTGGTTCTTCGTAGCGCTGCGATGAGTGACAGGATCGAGCTCTCGACCTCGGATGGGCAGACCCTCGAGGCTCGTTGGGATCGCGCCCCCAACCCGGTCGGGGTCGCCGTCTTTTGTCACCCTCATCCACTCGATCGCGGGACGATGAATGCGCCACTCATGATCGGCGTGACCCTCCGTCTCGTGGAGCGAGGGCTCTCCGTGCTTCGCTTCAACTTCAGGGGAACCGGGGCCAGCACGGGCAGTCATGACCACGGTCGATCCGAAACCATGGACGTGGCTGCGGCAGTCGGCGTGGCCCGCGAGACAGGATTGCCGCTGGGGATCGCCGGGTGGTCGTTTGGGGCGGCGGTGGCCCTGAACTGGCTGGCGGCGGACCCGGAGCCGCCTTCCTATGTGGGGATCGCTCCCGTGGCCGAGAAGCTGCCCGATGTGCTGCCGCCCGGGCCAAAGCGAATCATCGCCGGAACCAGAGACCAGGTGATCGACATCGCGGCCCTGATCGCCTACGCCGAACGGATGTCGATCGATCTCCTGCTCACCCCTGGGGACCATTTCTTTCATGGGCGGGGGAAGAAGATCGGAGATCTGGTGGCTCAGGGACTGACCGGCTAGTCGTCGGCGCCGATTTCGTCCTGGACTGGCGCCGCCGCCGGGCGATAGCCGCGGTTGACGGCTTCCTCGGGGCTGTCGGGAGCAAAGGCCTGCAGCCGGTTCCTTCCCAGCAGGTCCTCACCCTCGACTCTTGCTTTCAACTCCTCGAACTGTGAGTCGTCATCGCAGTCGTAAAACGTCATTGTGTCCCTGGTCCCTATGTACCGGTAGTGCTCGAAACGACCGAGGCGGCTCATTCCTCTTCCGAAAGCACAGGGTCGAATTCGTCAGACGGTGGGCCGACGATCTCGGTTTCCTCTACCGGGGGCACCGGGGCGGGTGCAGCCCCCCTCCCGGTTTGCACCTCGTTGCCACAATTGGGACAGGTGGCTACCGGAATGTCGCCCACGATGAAGGTGAAGGCGCAATCCGGGCAGTTGATCCGAGGTGATGGCCGATCAGGCTGTGGTGCGGGCGGAGTTGGCGGAACGCCAGGAGCGGTGGGGTAGGCGCCGGCCGACGCCGGTCCCGTCGCAGTCTGATTGCGAACGACGTTCACCGAGCCACAGGAGGGACAGGCGAACCGGCCCGCCCCCGCCACCTCGAACTGCGTGCGGCACGCGCCGCAACGGACAATCATCCCTCTTCGCCTCCTTCGAGTTCGACTTCGTCTCCCACTGCACCGATCTGAAACAGGTAGTCGGCTTCCATGCGGAGCACATTCTCCACGTCTTCACGAGCGTAGGAGACACCGTGTTTTGCGGCGATTTGGTCGATGATGTAGTCGATGGACGCCTGATGTCCTCCGGCCACCGTTTCGACCGGATTTGAACGGTCCTCCTGGGCCAGGCCCTGGAGATAGAAGACCTCCCAATCCAGTATTCGCCTGATGTCGGCGCGTGACAGCGGGCTGGTTCCCTCCCGCACGAGACCGGCTTCCACGTGTTTCACCGCATCGTCGATCACGTAGGTCAGCGGCTCGTAGCTGGGACGTCGGCGCGCCTCCTGCCAGACCACCAGGGCCACCACGATCAGGAAGATCCCGATGAGGAGAGCAACGAAGGCAAAGACAACAGGACCCGACACAACGGTCAACGGTAAACGGTGGACTGCCTAGAAGGCCTCGACCGGCAGCTTCATCAAGGCGCCGTCCTCGGTCAGGGCCGTGTCTCTTCGGGCTGCGACCCGAGGAGCACTCAGCCGGAGAAACCAGCGCGCTGATTCCACCTTGCCCGCATAGAACGGATCATCGTCAACCCGGCTGACGGCGACCTCGGCATGACGCAAGAGTTGCCAGGCGATGATCACCTCGGCGAGCGACTCGAGCAGCGAATTGGTGTGGAGACCCACCTTGTAGATATCGGTCGACTCACCTGCGAGCGACGACATCAGGTTCTCGACCATCACCCCAAGCTGGCCTTGCACGTCGTCCAGCATCCTCCCCAGCTGCTCACGCTCCACGGCCAGCGGATCATGATCGGGGCCGCCCTTGACGAACTCGGTGATCTCGGAGGCGAGGGCAGCCAAGGTGTTCCCCTGATCCCGCGAGATCTTGCGGAAGAAGAGGTCGAGTGCCTGGATGCCTGTGGTTCCCTCGTAGATCGTGTCGATCTTGGTGTCGCGGATGTACTGCTCGAGCGGATAGTCCTGGGTGAATCCCGATCCGCCCAGCACCTGCAGGGCATCTGCGAGCTGGTGGTAGGCAGTCTCGGAGCCATACCCCTTGACCAGGGGCAGCAGGAACCCGGAGCGCCGCTCCCATCGATCATCGTCAGGATGGAGTTGTGCCTGGTCCTGCACCCACGCGGTGTACATCACCAGGGCCCGCAAGCCTTCGGAGTAGGCCTTGAGCGTCATCAGCATTCGGCGCACGTCCGGATGGCCGATGATCGGGACCCTGGGCGCGGTCTTGTCTCCTGCCTTGCTCAGATCGGCGCCTTGATGGCGTTCCTTTGCGTACTCGAGAGCATTGAGATAGCCGGTGCTCAAGGTACCCATCGCTTTGGTGCCAATCATCATCCGCGCTCCCTCGATGACGCGGAACATCTGACGGATCCCGTCGTGGACATCCCCGACCAAGGTCCCGATGGCAGGCCGGTCCGCACCGAAAGTCATCTCGCAGGTGGTCGACCCCTTGAGACCCATCTTCTTCTCGATGTTGGTGGCGATCACGCCGTTGCGCTCCCCAAGACTCCCGTCGGCGTTGACCAGGTACTTGGGGACAACAAACAGCGAGAGTCCCTTGGTCCCGGCGATTGCGCCCTCAGGCCGGGCAAGGACGAGATGGATGATGTTCTCGGTGGCATCGTGCTCGCCTCCGGTGATGAATCGTTTGACGCCTTCGAGGTGCCAGGTGCCGTCACCCATGTCCATGGCCTTGGCGGTTCCGGCGCCAACATCCGACCCTGCGTCGGGCTCCGTGAGGATCATGCTCCCCGACCATTGCTTGTCCATCCACAATCGGGCCAGCGCCTTCTGCTCGTCGGTCCCCTCGTCGAAAAGCACCCTGGCGAACAACGACCCTCCCGCGTACCAGGCGACTGTGGTGTTGGCGGCGAGCAGCATTTCCTGAGTCGCCCAAAGCAACGTGGGCGGGACTGGCATTCCCCCAAGTTCGGCAGGGGCCCCGAATCGGTCCCATCCACCATCCTTGAACGCCCGCACCCCGGTCTTCACAGAATCGGGCAGCACGACGCTGCCGTCTCGCAATTCAAGAGGGATCCGGTCCTGGTCTACATAGGAGTCGGCAAACTCCTCACGCGCCAATCTTTCGATTTCCTGGAGGATGTCCCGGGCGGTGTCGAAGTCGAGGTCTGACCATTCTCCGGTGCCTAGGTAGTCCTGGACGTGGAGAACTTCGAAGAGGTTGAACTCGATGTCACGGAGATTCGACCTGTAATGCGTCACCGTCACCTTCTCCCAGTATTTGAGTGTTGACTCTAATTTGTGTGAACGCTCAATGTAAGGCCAAATGGCTACCGTTTCGACGATGCGCTACAAGGCGGGTCTCGAGACCAAGGATCGGATCCTGGAGGCCACCCGGTCATTGATCGCGGGCAAGGGTCTCGAAGGCACCACGATCAAGGCGATCTGTGACGAAGCCGGTGTCCTCCCGGGCAGCTTCTACAACCTCTTTGCCTCGAAGGAGCAGGCGATTCTCACCGTGGTGCGGGAGGCGATCGAGGCTGTCGATCCCGACCCAGAGGGCCAAGGCACCGACACCCTCGACGAGTTGGTTCGCGCCTATGAACGATTCCTCGAGGAGCAGCCTGCTCTGGCCAGGGTCTATATCCGGATCGCGGTCTCCGGCGCAGCCACCAACCCCGAGTTGAGCGGCCGTCTCCTGAGACACCATGAGGGACGGGTGCGGCGGTTCGCATCTGCCATCCAACGCCATGCCCCGGAGATGGCCGAAGAGCACGCCATCCGTCGGGCCGAGACACTGGTCCTCGCCCTCAACGGCATCGCTCTCCATCGCGTGCTCGACCCCAATTTCGACGTGGCGGCACATGCCCGGGCCTTGCTCGAGGACGCTGCAGCCGTCGGCTGACGGTCCGGAGCAAACCCCTAGGCTCGCGCTTCGATGGAACTCGCTGTTCAGATTCGTGGGTCCTGGGATGTGGTCCTGGAGGCTGCGGGCTGGGCAGAGGAGCAGGGTCTCGCCGCGATTGCCCTTCCCGACCACTATCTCGAACGAGGAGACGCCCTCGACCGGCCGGCCTACGACAATCTGATCCATCTCGCGGCCCTGGCAGCGAGCACGACCGATCTCGGTCTGGTCTGCCTCGTTTCGCCGGTCACGTTCCGGCACCCGGCGGTCTTCTACAAGACCGCGGTGACACTCGACGGAATCTCAGGAGGTCGATTCACCTTGGGGGTGGGAGTCGGGTGGCTCGACGAGGAGTTCGAGTTGTTCGGGATCGACTACCCAGAGCGCAAGGTGCGCTACGAAATGCTCGAAGAGTGCCTCGCCTACCTGACCGCTGCACTCGCACCCGAGGCCAAGTCGTTCAAAGGACTCCATTACGAGTTGGGCGACTTCGACCCCCACCCTCATCCAACCAATGTTCGGCTTCTGGTTGGGGGCGGTGGGCCGGCGAAGACGCCACGACTGGCCGGGCTCTATGCCGACGAGTTCAACATCTACGCATGTCATCCAGCCGTGTACCGCAACCGCGCCCATAAGGCGCAGGCGGTGGCCACAGCAGCAG
>JALYNX010000287.1 GCA_030772935.1 Actinomycetota bacterium
CCTCGGCGGGACCTTCGATCCGATCCACATCGCGCATTTGCACGCTGGGGAGACCGCCCTCTATCAGGCCGAGATGGATCGGGTGCTCTTCGTTCCGGCAGGGGATCCCTGGCAAAAGAGTGACCGAGTCCTGACCGGGGCCTCGCATCGTCTGGAGATGATTCGACTGGCGATCGCTGACACCGATGGGTTCGCAATCGACGACCGGGAGCTGGAACGGGAAGGCCCGACCTACACCATCGACACCCTTCTCTCTTTTTCCGAAACAGAGGAGCTGTCCCTGATTCTCGGGGCGGACGCTGCGCTTGGGCTTCCCACCTGGCACCGCTGGGAGGAAGTGGTCGACCGGGTGTCGCTGCTGGTGGTGCCCCGACCGGGCACCGATGCCATGGAGGTGCAGACCGCCTTGCCTGAGGCAGTCTTCCTCGACATGGCCGTGCTGGAGATCAGCGGCACGGAGATCAGGGAGATGGCCCGGATCGGCGAGCCATATCGGTTCCTGGTGCCGGCTGTGGTGCATGACTACATCGAAGACCTCGGGCTGTATGCGGAGTCCGGCGGAGACGATATGGTGGGGGGCTCATCCGATCAGGAGGAAGGCTCGTAGAGAACAGTGCGGAACTTGCCCGGTTGGCGGCCGACGCCATCTTCAGCAAAAAGGGCATGGACATCGTCTTGCTCGATGTCGAACGGCTTTTCGTTCTCTCTGATGTCTTCGTGATTGCGACCGGGACCTCCCGACCCCACGTCCAGTCGCTCGCCGATCAGGTCGAAGAGAAGCTCCGCGACGAGAAGGGAATCAAGGCGTTGCGGAGTGAAGGCCGGGCCGAGGCTGAGTGGGTGTTGCTCGACTTCGGCGACATCATCGTCCACTTGTTCCAAGCGTCGCCCCGCGACTTCTACGGATTGGAACGGCTCTGGGCCGACGCCGAGCGGATCAAGTGGGTGGAGCCGGCGATAGCCGACGGATAGTCGGGTTACCCCTTGGGAGGTAGGCCGGAATAAACTCCCGGTTCCCATCATGGGGCTGTAGCTCAGCCTGGCAGAGCACTTGACTGGCAGTCAAGGGGTCGAGGGTTCAAGTCCCTCCAGCTCCACAAGAGAAGACCCAATAACTGTCGGGCTGATGAGCTCTTCGTGGGTTAAAGCGACAACACCGATGAACACTGCGAGCGACTTGACCCAGCTCCAGCCATCGTCCTTAGAATTGCCACCGCTCACGACTCCTGGAACCTACCCCGAGACATTTCGAGCAGTGACAACATAAGTTATCGCGACCAAATCCTTGCCGGCCGGCCGCACCGTTGGGGAGCGGACAGAGCCTAAAGACCACTAGTGAGATGAGATGCCCGCAGGATGACGCGTTGCCAATCGAATAGGTGGTCACGTCGCCCTGATGCCGAGGCTCGCATCAGGGATGAGCCAGCCCCCGGATGGAACAGGTTGCAGGCATGAGCTATCTCATGCGCCAGTGTCCACGGGTTGACCGATTGGACGGGTGCCGGGTTGTCGTCGTCGTAGATGCCGGAGGGGTCGATGACGGTGTAGTCACCGAAAGCGCCATAACTGCAGCCGCGCTTGTCTTGAACATCCTGGACTACAAATACCGTGACACTCGCAAGCAAGGGACTCACAATGTTTTGCTGGTAGTAGGCGCCAGCGACGCCCAGGCTGTCTACAAAACCGTCCCAATCGCAGCGAGGGGTTAGAGCTGGTGTCGGGGCAGGGGTGGTGATGGTGGATACGAGCTCGGAGTTGACGTCGGGTTTGATGACCACGTCGGCCTGGTCTTTGAAGATCCGACGGGCCTCGTCGATGGCAATGTCCAGTGCTCGCCTATCCGCCGAGATTGTCCCCGGTTCAATCGGATCGAAGTTCGGAATCACCGAGTAGTCGAGAACGGGCCCTGTCTGGTCCGACAGAATCACGACGCGTAACTGCAGGGTCCTCGTTGATGTCCACCCGAGATAGACGCGGAGCCAATCGAATGTGAGGACAGACCGGAAGAACCCTGCGGCGACCCTGGCAACGCCCTTGAGCGCCTTGCCCACTCCTTTGGCGAACTTCTTAACCTTCCCCCAAGTGTTCTTTACGAAGCTGCCAAGTCCCATGACCATTCCCCCTCTGTCGTATTGGGCCGTTCCACGCACAACCGGCTGCGACGCTGATCTGGCAAACATACGCGCCGCTGAGACACTGGAGCCCTCCCGTCGTAGGTCCCAGAGTTAGGGGGAGGGGGTCGTGAACCTACATGACTGACAACACTCTGATCACAGAATCCACGATACGAGGCGGAACACTCGGGTCAGGTGGGTCGCCGGCAATGTGAAACCCTTGGTGAAGGGCACTAATCGGACTTCCCTGGTACGGGACGGAATGTCACGCCTGGGACTGGCAGTTAAAGGGGTCGAGGGTCAAGTCCCTCCCCCACTCCCGAAAGCGCCCGACGTCATTCAGACATGGGGACGATTCCCCATCATGTTTCTTTGACGGACGGCAGGGCTTCTGCTCTCATTGGGTGATCAGCTTGCTGCGACTGCAGGGCGACGCCAGTCAGACCAACCATTACAGGAGAAGAGAAATGACCACTACCAACACACCAGTCAACAACGGAGTCAACGTACAAGCATTGCTCGACGCCAGGACCGCACTCGTTGACGCTCCGGACGCCGCTCAGTTCACGTGGCGGGCCACCACCGAGTGGGTCGGTGGCACCCATAGCCAATCCACCGTGAACGGCTTCTTCGGCCTCGGTGGAGAGCAGGCTCACCGTTCGACCTTCACCTTCGACGCCGATCACCCCGAGGTCTTCGCCTCCGAGGACAATGGGGCGACACCGGCCGAGCTTCTGCTGGTGGGTCTTGCCAGCTGTCTTACTGCTGGAGTCGCCGCGGTCGCTCAGAACCGGGAGATTCAGTTGAACTCGGTCAAGGCCACGATCGAGGGCGATATGGACATCCTTGGCATCCTCGGCGCCGACCCTGAGGTTCGCAACGGCTTCAACAGCATCAAGGTCCACTACGACATCGATGCCGACGCCACGCAAGAAGAAATCGAGGCGATCGTGGCCCAGTCACAGAAGCGCTCGGCTGTCTTCGACGCCATCACCAACCCGACCAATGTGACTGTCGAGGTCAACTGAGCCGGCGAAGCATGCGCACGACGACAGTCGTGATCGGGGCTGGGCACGCCGGGCTGGCCATCAGCCACTTCCTGAGCGAACGTTCGATCGACCATGTGGTGATCGATCGCGGCGAGGTGGCCAACACCTGGCGCACCGAACGATGGGATTCGCTGCGCCTTCTCACACCGAACTGGCAAAGCAGGTTGCCCGGCGTTGTCTACGACGGGGACGATCCCGACGGCTTCATGACCATGCCCGAGGTGATCGGGTTCATTGGCCGTTACGCCCGCGCCATCGATGCGCCGCTCCAGACCAACACGACTGTCAGCTCCCTCCGACCGAACGACGACGGTTACGAGGCGGTGACCGACCAGGGGATTTGGTCGGCCCCAACGATTGTCCTGGCCACTGGCGCCTTCAATCTGGCGAAGATCCCAGCCGTGGCTGACGCCGTACCCGGCTCCGTCGAGATGATCACGCCCATGAAGTACCGCCAGCCAGAGCAACTGGCAGTGGGAGGAGTGTTGGTGGTCGGGGCCTCGGCCACCGGCATCCAGATCGCCGAGGAGGTTCACCGCTCCGGCAGGCCGGTCACGCTGGCGGTCGGTGAGCACGTTCGCCTGCCGCGGATCTATCGAGGCAAGGACGTCATGTGGTGGTTGGATCAGACCGGGGTCCTCGACGAGCGCTACGACGAAGTCGATGACCTCGTTCGCGCTCGCAATCTCCCGTCGCCACAATTGGTGGGCACACCTGAGCGGAAGACGCTTGATCTCAACGCCCTCGCCGACCAGGGGGTCCGGTTCGTTGGACGTCTCGCCGGGATTGCTGACGGGAGAGCCCAGCTGTCGGGATCACTTCGGAACAAGTCCAACCTCGCTGATCTCAAGCTTGGTCGGCTTCTCGGCACCTTCGATGACTGGGCCACCGAGAAGGGACTTGATCTCGAGCTCGACCCGCCTCATCGATTCGACCCGACCAGGGTCGACGATGCTCCGCCGCTGAGCATCGATCTCACGACCGGAGAGATCTCCACGATCATCTGGGCGACCGGATTCCGTCCGGACTACTCGTGGCTTCACGCCCGGGTCCTCGACCGCAAAGGCCAACTCCGGCACGACGCCGGGGTCGTCAGGGACGCGCCTGGTCTCTACCGGATCGGACTGAACCTGCTTCGTCGCCGCAAGTCGAGTTTCATCCACGGTGCCGAGGACGACGCTCGCGACCTCACCGATCATCTGGTCGCTCACCTCGGGGTGGGCGCCCTCACCCGCTGACGGCGATCACAGCTCTCCGTTGTCGCGCGCCTCGGACGCGGACCGTGGTCGTCGCGTATGCTTCGCGGCCAACATCACCGAGGAGCCAACATGTCCAGTCTCGTT
>JALYNX010000288.1 GCA_030772935.1 Actinomycetota bacterium
TCCCTGTGGTCCTGGTGAACAGGTCGGTCGACGACGACTCCATCCCGGCCATCGTCGGCGACGATCACGCCGGGATCGGGCTAGCCGTCAGACATCTCAGGCAGTTGGGCCACGAGCGCATCGGCCACGTGGCCGGGCCGTCGTGGGTCTCGACTGGTGAAGGCCGCCGCAACGCGTTTCTCGACTGGATCAAGACCGTGGGACTCGAGAGCGACGTCGACCTCGTCGAGGAGGCCGAGTGGTATCAGGTGGAGCCAGGCACCACAGCCGCCCTCGCCCTGCTCGGGCGTCATCCCGACCTCACCGCGATCGTGGCCGCCAACGACCTGCTTGCCCTGGGTTGCTACTGGGCGGTCCGCTCCCTGGGCAAGGTCATCGGTGTCGACGTCTCCATAACCGGATACAACGACATACCGCTGCTCGACCTGATGCAGCCGCCGATGACCGCCGTCCGCGTCCCATACCGGAGAATGGGGGCGGACGCGGCGAGCACACTCCTCGCCCTGATGGCAGATGATTCAGTCTCCCCTGGTCGGGTCCTGCTCTCGCCAACCCTGGCCATCCGGTCCTCGACGGCTCCGCCCCCGACCCATCATCGGTGACGCGAGGCGGTTCCGGCTCGCTTGGGTCAGCCGATGCGGACCAGACCGCGGGGCACGTCGTGTAGGGGGCGGTGCCCGTCGCTCGTGACCACCACCAGATGCCCGGTCTGCACCCCGGCCTTCTCGTCGGTCGTGATCACGTTGGGCTGGATGACCAAGGCCATCCCCTCCTCGAGGATCAGATCGGGAACCGGGAGGTTGGGCCGGCTGCTGCTCCCGAGGACCGGAGGCAAGTAGCCGCCCCCGTATCCGTGCACCAGGTCGTCGTAGGTGGTGAAACCCATCTCCTCGATCACGGCGGATGCCGCCACCAGGTCGGCGGCGTGGGCTCCAGGGCGCACCACGGCCGCAATGGCGTCGAAGGCGGCGTCGGCCGCCCGATGGAGGTCTGCGAACAACGGCGTCGGGTCGGCGGCGATGGTGAAGCTTCGAAGCACCTGTGCCGCGTAACCCCAGAATGCAGCGCTGATCTCGCAGAAGAGGATGTCACCGGCCTGCAACCGGCGGGTCGACTGGAACTGCGACGGGACGCATTTGTCGGGTTCCGCCATAGAGGTGGCGGCGAAATAATGGATGTGGTTGGTCCCACCATCGGGGAGGTATGCCGACTCGACGATCGCCGCCACCTGCCGCTCGTCCATGCCCACCTCGACCTGGTCGGCGATTGCGTTCACAGCCGAGTCCGACAGCCGCGCCGCCACCTCCAGTCTCTCGATCTCCTCGGTTGACTTGACCAGTCGCAGTCGCTGGTAGTCAGCGTCGAGGCCCACCAAATCACCCACCGGGTCGTCCAGCCTCTGGTGGTCACCAAATCGAAGCGGCCCCACCACCCCCACTCTCTGGCCCGGTCTGCGACGGGCTCTGAGCAGCTCGCCAAGACGGATGATTGTGGACTGCCCGCCCCATTCGACCTGGCAGTCCGAGGCGATCACGCGCGCATTGGGGAGGTGGTTGTAGTGCTGCACCAGAAGGAGAGGTGTCTCCCCGGGCGTGAACAGGAGTGCCGCCTCAGTGGTGGTTGGCCACTCCGTGAGCCACGGTATTGCCGAGCCGACCTTCTCGGCTCCGTAGGCCACGAGATGTGACACCCCGGCGGCCTCCATCACCTCGACTATCGACCGGCGGCGTTTGGTCAATTCTTCGGGGCTGAACCTGGGGTAGAGACCATCATCCATGGAGCGAACCTAGACGTGCAGTCCTCGACCATCCCCACCAACACCAGGCGTGGCGCTCGTCGGAGGGTGAGGTCCGAGCGGTCGAGGCCCAGGCCCACGACCAAGCGGTCCGCGTGTTGCCACAGTCCTTCAGGTTCTTCGGAGGCGGTAGTCGAGCAGGACGGAGCCGTCGTCGAAACGACGTGTCGTGTTGAGAGCGAGGTCGACCTTGACCGCGTCGGGGAGGGCAGGGGCGCCTCCACCGACGATCGTCGGGACCACGCGCAGTAGATACCGGTCGACCAGACCTGCCCGGATGGCCTCGGCTGCAAGGCCCGGGCCAGCGATGGACAGGTCTGCGCCGGAGTCGTCTTTCATCGCTTGTGCCACTTCGGGGTCGAACGTCCGCTCCAGTCGGGTCCGCGGTTCCGGCACGGTGTCCAGGGTGGATGAGTAGACGATCTTGTCGGTTGCCCGCCAC
>JALYNX010000289.1 GCA_030772935.1 Actinomycetota bacterium
AACCAGATAGAGGGCCATCGCCGGTGCGGCATCCACCAGCGGCAGGTCCTGGGAGAGGGTGACCAGGGCCAGAAGTCCGGCGGAGAGGAGACCTGTCATGAGCCCGCTCCGGATTCCCCCATACAGGGTGGCGAAGATCGGGGGGCCCATGGAGAGCAGCAAATAGGGGCTGGACGGTCCTCCGGTCAGAGTGATGGCGACGACGGTGAGGAAAGCCCCCATAAGGGTGATGGCTTCGGCGCCGAATCGGATGTGATACCACTCTTCGGGCACCGCCGCCGATCCCAGGACGTAGATGGTGGCGACTCCCATGGCGAATAGCGACTCGCTGTGCCCTCCGGTGCTCACCAGGTCGACGACGACGGCCACGACGAGGGCGATGAATTGTCCGACCTCGATACTGAAGTGGACGCGTCGCTCCCAAGGAGCGCTGACGGTCATAGGGAAAGGCTACCGTCGGGCGAGGTGACTTCAGAGAACCGTCGTTGGCTGCTCTCGGGCGGGATCGGGTCGGGGAAGACCGAGGTGGGGCGTCTTCTCGCCGCCACTGGAATTCGGGTCCTCGACGCTGACCGCATCGGACATCGGGTGCTGGAGCCTGCCGGGAAGGCGTTTTCAGCGGTAGCCAACCGCTGGCCGGAGGTGGTGCGCGATGGCGTGATCGATCGGGGACGGCTGGCAGGCATAGTTTTTGCTGATCCGGGCCAGCTCCGAGAGTTGGAATCTCTGACCCATCCCCACATATTCGGCACGATCCAAGACGAATTGGAGCGATTTGAAGGGTTGGCCGTGGTCGAGGTGCCGATCCTCGAAGCCGGTCTCGCTTGGCCCCGGCTCGTGGTCGACGCCCCGGATCAAATTCGATTCGAACGGGCCCTGGAACGGGGGATGAGCACCGACGACATTCGAGCACGGATGGCGTCCCAGCCTTCCCGCGGGCAATGGCTGGCTTCGGCTGATCTGGTGATTCCCAACTTCGGGACCCTCGAGGAACTGAAGGAAACCATCGTCGACTTGGTGCCCGATCTCTCCCCCCATGAGCGAAGCGACGTTGGGGGTATTCCCGGCGAAGCCGAGGACTGAAGTCCCAGCGACACGTTTCTCCCCCCAGGAGCGAAGCGACGTTGGGGGTATTCCCGGCGAAGCCGGGGAGGGGGCAACTCCGGCGCGACAGCAGGACCCGGGCGGCATTTCTTGTCCCACCCGGCCGGTACCCTCCGCACGTGCCCGCGTTCAAAGTCGTTTCCGACTTCGCCCCCGCCGGGGATCAGCCCAAAGCCATCGAGAAGCTGGCAGAGGGCATTAATCGCGGCGACCGATTCCAGACGCTGCTCGGGATCACCGGTTCCGGCAAGTCGGCCACCATTGCCTGGACAATCGAGCAGGTCCAAAAACCGACTCTGGTCCTAGCCCCCAACAAGGCACTCGGCGCTCAACTCGCCAACGAGTTCCGTCAATTCTTCCCAAACAATCGGGTGGAGTACTTCGTTTCCTATTACGACTACTACCAGCCCGAGGCCTACATCCCCCAGACCGACACCTACATCGAGAAGGACGCCACGATCAACGACGAGATCGACCGGCTCCGTCATTCCGCCACCGCCGGCCTCCTGGTCCGGGACGACGTGATCATCGTCGCCTCGGTATCTGCCATCTATGGGCTGGGCTCACCCGAGCAGTACCTCGGCCAGTTGCTCCGGCTGATTCGAGGGGTGGAATACCCGATGACGGCCGCCATCAAGCGCCTGGTCGCCATCCAATACGAGCGCAACGAGGTGAACTTGGTTCGGGGGAAGTTCCGGGTTCGCGGGGACACCCTCGAGGTTTTCCCCTCCTACGAGGAAACCATCGTCCGGGTCCAATTCTGGGGTGACGAGATCGAGCGCATCATCCGGCTCAACCCGGTGACTGGAGAGGTCATCGACGAGATGTCCGAGCTCATGATTTTCCCCGCCACCCACTACGTCACCGAGCGGGAGCGGATGCTGAAGGCAATCTACGGCATCGAAGTGGAATTGAAAGACCGGCTCGGAGAACTCGAGGGCAGCGGCAAGTTGTTGGAGGCACAACGACTGCGGATG
>JALYNX010000290.1 GCA_030772935.1 Actinomycetota bacterium
AGGTCCGCCGGCGCGGCCCGCTCCAGACCAGCGATCTCGATGATCCCGGCGAGAAGGGGGATCGGACTATCAACCCGATGTGGAACTGGTCCCACGGCAAGGTGGCGCTCGAGATGCTCTTCGTCCAGGGAAGGCTCGCTGCCGCCGACCGACGCAACTTCGTTCGAATTTACGACCTCGCGGAACGAGTCATACCTCCAGCCGAATTCGACGCAGCGGTGGTTCCCAGGGAGGAGGCACAGTCGATCCTGCTCGAGCGGTCCGCCCGGGCCCTGGGCGTAGGCACCGCCGACGACGTGGCCGACTATTACCGGATCCGGATGCCCGAAGCACGGCCGCTACTCAAGCGGTTGGTGGCCGAGGGCCGTTTGGTCGAGGTCGCGGTGCCGGGCTGGGACAAACCTGCCCTTCTTCATCCCGAAGCCAAGCTCCCCCGCAGCGTCCAGGGACGGGCCCTCCTGTCCCCCTTCGACAACCTCGTCTGGTTCCGGGACCGGGTGGAGCGGCTGTGGGACTTCTTCTATCGCATCGAGATCTATGTCCCCGAGGCGAAGCGGATCCACGGCTACTACGTGTTGCCGTTCCTGCTGGACGGGCACCTGGTGGCGCGAGTCGACCTCAAGACCGACCGCAAAGCCCGAGCCCTTCTGGTGAAAGGTGCTTTTGCCGAACCGGGTGTGGACCTGGCTCGGGTGGGTCGGGAACTCGGCGCGGAGTTGGAGGCGGTTGCCGGCTGGCTTGGACTGGAACGGGTGGACGTGTCACGCAACGGGGATTTGGCGTCCTACCTGGCCTCTGGATAGGTAGGGAGAGAGCAATTATCGCCCCTGACTGGGACCAGGCAGTCCCCGATGTGCCGCGCTGGATCGAAGTGCGGTCGTTGCTGCTCCACGACGAGGCGACTGTCGTAGGTGACCCATCAGGAGGAGTGGTAGTCGGCGACGACGGATTCACTGTCGGGGTCGTGGGGCTTCCCGATGCCGGGGTGTTGGACCGGGCCAGGACCCTCTTTGCGCCGGACGCCGAGCTCCTGGTGGTGCCCGAAGCATTGGAGCATGTAACCGGTTTGCTCACCGAGGGCCGCCCGAGACGGGCGATCCTGCACCGTCTCCATGAACCCATCACAGAGGTCTCGATCGCCGATGTGGAGATTGCTGAAGTGGACGAGAGGTTCATCTCCTCGATGCCCCCCGACCTGGCTCCAGAGGTCGAGGGCGCCTACGTGGCCGCGTTTCGCAGCGAGGGAGGCGTTGTGGTCTCGGTGTGCGGCGCTGCCTCAATCACTGAGACGCTATGGGACGTCGGAATCGACACCTTGGAGGGTCACCGCCGTCGGGGGCACGCCCGAGCTTGTTTCCTGGCACTTGCCGGGCACCTGGCGGCCGATGGCCTGCAGCCGGTGTGGGGTGCCTATGACGACAACGAGGAATCGCTTGGCATGGCGCGAAGCCTGGGTTTTCACGCGGTAGACGAACTCTGGGTGATCGAGCTCTACTCGTCGGCTAACTGAAGGCGCTGATGCCCGTGATCGCCTGGCCCATGACCAGGGTGTGGATCTCGTTGGTTCCCTCGTAGGTGAACACCGACTCCAGGTTGGCCATGTGCCGCATCACCGGGTACTCCAGTGTGATCCCGTTGGCCCCCAGGATCGAGCGGGCAGTCCGGGCAACCTCGATCGCGTTCCGCACGTTGTCGAACTTCCCGAAGCTGACCTGCTCGGGGGAGAGCTTCCCCTCGTCCTTGCGTCGGCCGAGATGCAGGGCGAGCAGGGTGCCCCGCTGGACTGCGACCATCATCTCCACCAGCTTCTTCTGGGTGAGTTGGAACGAGGCGATGGGCTGGTCGAACTGATGACGCTCGATCGAATACTCGAGGGCAGCCTCGTAACAGGCCCGAGCCGCCCCGATTGCCCCGAAGGCGATTCCGAACCTGGCCTCGTTGAGACAGGACAGCGGGCCCCGCATCGAATTGACGCCCGGCAGGACGAAATCGTCGGGGAGCCTCACATCGTCGAGGATCAACTCCGAAGTGACCGAAGCCCGCAGCGACACCTTCTTCTTGATCTCCGGCGCTGAGAAGCCGGGGGTGTCGGTCGGGACGATGAACCCGCGCACTCCGTCATCGGTGCGAGCCCAGACGATCGCAATGTCGGCGATGGACCCGTTGGTGATCCACATCTTGGTTCCGTTGATCACCCAATCAGAGCCGTCTCGCTTGGCGTTGGTGCGCATCGAGGCCGGGTCGGAACCTGAGTCGGGCTCGGTCAGCCCGAAACAGCCGATCACGTCGCCACTTGCCATCTGAGGCAGCCAGGTCTCCTTCTGCTCTTCGGAGCCGAACTTCCATATCGGGAACATCGCCAGCGAGCCCTGCACCGACACAAAGGAGCGGATACCCGAGTCCCCCGCCTCCAACTCGAGACAGGCCAGTCCGTACGCGGTGGCCGAAGTCCCTGCGCAGCCATAGCCCTCGAGATGCATGCCCAGAAGGCCGATCTGGCCGAATGCCTTGGCCAAGTCGGCTTGGGGCAGTTTCCCCTCGTCCCACCAGTCCCCGACGTGGGGGACGATCTCCTTTTGCACGTAATCCCGGACGGTGCCCCGCAGCAGCTTCTCTTCGTCGGAGAGGAGAGAGTCGATGTCGAGGAAGTCCCGAGGGTCGGGCTTTTCGAACACGATGTCACTCATGTGCGAGGAATGGTATCCGCACTGGGTATCTCTATCCGGCCAGGGTTTTGTTAGCGAGGTCGATCCGGTACTCGGCCAGTTTCTGGCGGAGGTCTTTGTCGTTCACGGCGAGGATGGCAACTGCGAGCAGGGCCGCATTCTGGGCGCCGTCGATGGCGACCGCGGCGACCGGGATCCCGGTCGGCATCTGCACCGTCGAGAGGAGGGCGTCGATTCCGTCGAGCGATGCGTTGATCGGAACGCCGATCACGGGAAGCAGCGACTTGGCGGCCATGACCCCGGCGAGATGGGCCGCTTTGCCCGCACCGGCGATGATCACCTCGAAGCCTTGCTCGGAGGCGGTGGCGGCGAATTCGATTGCCTGATCCGGTGTCTTGTGAGCGGAGAGCACCTTCGTCACTTGTTCGACCCCGAACTGTTCAAGCATGGCGCCGGCCTTCTCCATGATCGGCCGGTCAGAGCCAGAGCCCATGACGATGGCGACTTTGTGCGACATCTACTGGACGCTAACCGAACCCACACCGGCCAGAACCCGCTATCATCGAACGTATGTTCGCTATCGACACAATCCAGCCGTCATTGTTCGGGGACACCGCTCCCAGCCCGGACGACGGTTTCGCGGCTCTGGAGCGGATAGATCTGGATCCCCTCAGCTGGCTCGACTTCGCCCCGGGGTGGCTGGCGGGTGACACCAGACTGTTCGACTTTCTCACCAAGACCGTGCAATGGCAGCAGCCCGAGGTGCGGATGTACGAGAAGATGGTGAGGACCCCCCGCCTCGTCGGCCAGGTCGATCCCGACTCACATCCGGTCCTGCAATCGATGGCGGATCTCCTCTCGGATCGCTACCGGATCCGCATGGACCGCGTCAGCGCCGGGTGGTACCGCATCGGGGCCGACTCGGTGGCGTGGCATGGCGATCGCATCGCCCGCGAGCTGCCTCATTCGATCGTGGCCACGGTCTCGCTCGGAGGCCCCAGGCGGTTTCTGATTCGACCCCAGGGCGGGGGTGAATCCAGAGCGTTCGACCTCGGTGCTGGTGACCTCCTGGTGATGGGCGGGGCCTGCCAGCGTCTCTGGGAGCACACGGTGCCCAAGGTGGCCTCCGCGCCCCCGAGGATCGCTCTCATGTTCCGTCACAGTTACGACTGAGCGTCGGCCCCAATGTCAGTTCGGAATTGCATTCCGGGCCAGCTCACGACTGACACCGCTTCGTAGGCCCGTGCGCGGGCCTGGGCGACCGAAGCGCCGATACCGACCAGATTGAGGACCCGGCCGCCGTCGACGACCAGGCGCTTTCCGTCGCTTCTGGTGCCGCCGTGGAACACGAGCACGTCCTCAGGCATTCGGTCGAGACCTTTGATGACGTCGCCACCAACCGGCGACTCCGGATAACCCCGAGAGGCGAGGACCACATTGACGGTGGCCGACTCCGACCAGACCGGAACCGCCCCTTCCAGCACGTCGAGCAGGTCCGACTCCAGACGGGGAACGATGGCCTGGGTTTCGGGATCCCCCAGTCGCACGTTGAACTCCAGCACCTGAGGCCCGGTCGCCGTGAGTACCAGCCCCGCATAGAGAAATCCGGTGAACGGGCTTCCCTCCTCGGCAAGTTGTCCCAGCGTGGGCTCGATGACCCGCCTCATCACATCGTCGATCAGGTCGGGTGGTAGGCCGTCGACCGGTGAATACGACCCCATACCGCCGGTGTTGGGGCCGGCATCCTCATCGAGCAGCCGTTTGTAGTCACGAGCGGGAGCCAGGGGGAGGGCGCCCTTCTCGGTGCAGACTGCAAAGACGCTCACCTCAGGGCCGTCCAGGAAGTCCTCGATCAGGACCGAGGACCCGGCTTCGCCGAAACCTCCTTCGAAACAACGGTCCACCCACGAGCCCGCTTCCTCTCTGGAGTCGGTGACGAGCACACCCTTGCCTGCCGCCAGACCGTCGGCCTTGACCACGAACCGGCCCTCCATCCGATCGAGGTGGCGATGTGCCTCCTGCGGAT
>JALYNX010000291.1 GCA_030772935.1 Actinomycetota bacterium
GGGTTGCCCACCCACTCGGCTCGGGTCAGCCCAGGGGTGTCGGGAAATGAGCCGAAACTGCGCACCGCCCAACGCGAGACCATGCGATTGGCCAGACCGGCGCCTGCGTTCTGCTCGGCCACCATCAACGGGACCGGGCACTTGCGGGCCGCCATCCCGGTCGGAACAGACACGTATCCCCCCATAGCGAGGGCGACCCTGACACCACGCATTTCAATTGCCTTGGCGATCACGTCGCGGGCCCGCCACACCAGGCGGGGAAGATCGAGGTTCGAAGCCGATGCCGAGCGTCGGAGACCTCTGATCTCGATCCGGAGAAAAGGAAAGCCCGCCCCGGGGTACACCTCGGCTTCCATCCGGTCGCCGCCGACATAGAGGATCTCATCTTTGGGAACACCGAGGTCCATCAAAGCTTCGCCGACCGCCAGACCCGGGAATATGTGCCCTCCCGTGCCTGCGGCCGCGATGAGAAAGCTCATGTCTTGCGGTGCACTCCAGCCTGGGCGATGTTGACCAGGACGCCAAGTGCGGCCATCGACGCGATCAACGCCGTGCTGCCGAATGAGATGAAGGGAAGGGCGATTCCGGTTATCGGGAGCACGCCGAGCACTCCTCCGATGTTGACCAGGGCCTGAAACGACAGCCACATGGTGATCCCGGCAGCCACCATCCGCCCAAACCGATCGGGAGCTCTCGAAGCGACCATCCAACCGGCAATTGCCAGAACTACGAAGAGCCCGATCACCGTCAGCGCCCCGATCAGACCGGTCTCCTCTCCGATGATGGCGAAGATGAAGTCGGTGTGGGCGTTGGGCAGATAGAACCAACGAGCCCGGCTGGCCCCCAGCCCGACCCCGAAAATGCCTCCATTGGACAAGGCGTAGTAGCTCTGCACCAGCTGATAGCCCTTGCCGCTCGAGTCGCCCCAGGGATCGAGGAAGCCGAAGATCCGATCCGCCCGATATGCCTCGCTAAAGGAAAGAATGGCGACGGCGAGGATCGCCATGATCCCGAGAAATGCCACGTAGCGAAGCGGGGCGTCGCTGGCAAGGATCACGGCGAGGGCCGCGGCTCCGATCACGATCACGGTTCCCAGGTCGGGCTGCTTCATGACCAGCACCGCGACGATGCCGACGATGAACATCACCGGGGCCAGGAAATGGCCGAAGCGGCCGACGAGTTTGTGTTTCTTCTCCAGGAGGTAGGCGAGGGAGAAAACCACCGCGACCTTCGCCAACTCCGAGGGTTGGAAGGTGATGCCGGCCACGGGCAGCCAGCGCTTGGCCCCGCCGATCACCGGTCCGACCACGAGGACCGCCACCAGGAGGGAAACGGTGACCACAAAGAACGGGATGGCGATCTTGCGATAGAACTGGTACGGAATCCGGCTGGTCACCAGCAGCGCGACAGTCCCGATGCCCACCCCGATCAACTGCCGTTTGAAGAAGTAGAACCGGTCGGCAGCCTGCTCGATCGCCACCGCGGATGAGGCGGACTGCGTGGCGCCAAGACCGATCACCACGAGCACGACGACGAGCACCAACAAGGTGGTGGCGGTGCGGTTGTTGACCTTGATCCGCTCCGCCCGATCACGAGCCGCGGCCCGCATCTTGGCGATCGAAGTCACATTCGCCGTCATGCTCCGGAATCTCCTGTCTTCGCTCTCGCCAAGGAGGCGAATTGGTCGCCCCGCTCCGCATATGACCTGAACTGGTCGAAGCTGGCGCATCCCGGCGCCAGGAGGACGGTGTCCCCCGGCTCGGCCAGGTTGGCTGCCAGATCGACCGCCCGATCGAGGGTCCCGGCGAGATGACCTTTCGATCCGGCCGCCTCCACTAACACCGGGCCTTCGGCCCCGATCCCTATCACCGCCCGAAGGTTGGGCTCCTCGGCAAGCGGTCTCAGGTCGAGACCTTTGGCTAGCCCTCCGGCAATCAGGATCACAGAGTCATGGGAGCGAATCGAGGCAATCGCGGCGTGAGGGTTGGTCGCCTTTGAGTCGTCGATCCAGGTCACCCCGCCATTCACCCCGACCACGGTGCGCCGGTGGGCGCCCGGCGAGAAGGCTCGGGCTGCGGTGCTGACACCCAAAGGGCTCCCTCCCATCCGTAGGGCGAGAGCCGAGGCGGCGGCCAGATTGACCAGATGGATCCGATCGGTCGATACCAGGTCGTCGATGAGCAGATCGATATCGCCCACGAGAAGGTGGCCGTTTTCGACGCCTCCCCCATCGACGGGGAGCCGGGAGCCGGAAACCGGGAACAACTCGCTGACTGCCCCACTGACCAGCGTGACCGCACCCTCGTCATCGGCGTCATAGACCAGGAGATCGGTCTCGTCTTGATTCGAGAAGATCCTCGCCTTTGCGCTCCGGTAGGAGACCTCGGAGCCATGCCAGTCGAGATGGTCCACCGCGACATTGATGACGGCCGCGGCGGCCGGGTGAAACGTCTCGATGAACCTGAGCTGGAAAGAGGAGACCTCGACCACCAACGCATCGGATGACTCGTCGACGAAGTCGGACAATGGAGAGCCGATGTTGCCGGCGGCCGGAGCGGCAATGCCGGATGCCTCCAACATTGCCGATGTCGCCTCGGTCACGGTGGTCTTCCCATTGGTGCCGGTCACCGCCACGATCGGCTTGGTCAGGTGACGCCATGCGAATTCGATCTCACTCCACACCGGGATCCCCCATTCGAGGGACTCCACGATCGGGAGCGAGCGCTCCGAGAACCCGGGACTGGCCACCACGAAGTCGATCCCTGTGAGCAGCACCGGATCCCACCCACCAGTGGCCAGGGCAAACCCTTGGCTCAAGGCATCCGGCGACTCGTCCTCGGCGTACATGGTCACCGACATCCCACGGCTTCGAGCTAGCCGGGCTGCAGCCAGCCCTGACACCCCCGCGCCGAGCACCAGGACCCGGCTCATAACAGACCCTCGAGACGGAGAAAGTCGCCGTAGAAGAACCCGAGCCCCAATGCGACACCGATGCCGGTGAGGATCCAGAACCTGATCACCACAGTGGTCTCTGGCCAGCCGCCGAGGTCGAAGTGATAGTGGAGAGGGGACATCCGGAAGATCCGTTTGCCAAAGATCCGAAACGACGCGACTTGCAAGATCACCGACAACGTCTCGGCGACGAAGATCGCCCCGAGGACTACGAGAAGGAGATTGGTGCTCGACAGGAGGGCGAGGGCGGCGAGGAGCCCGCCAATGGCCTGCGACCCGACATCCCCCATGATGATCTTGGCCGGTGGAGCGTTCCACCAGAGAAACCCGAGGATGGCCCCGAACATGGCGGCCGAGATGATCGCCAGTTCGAGGGGGTCGACGGATTCATATGCCTGGGGGTTTCTGAACTGCCAGAAGCAAATGATCGTGTAGGAAGCCACCACCAGGGCCGAGGAACCGCCGGCGAGGCCATCCATCCCGTCCGCCAGGTTCACCCCGTTGGCGGCGCCGGTGAGCATGATCAACACCCAGATCACGAAGAACGCCCCGAGGTCGATCCCGAGCGGTTTGACGAACGAGATCTCGGTCACCACTCCGGCCATGGAAGCCCCCCAGGCGAAGAGGGCGGCAATCGCCAATTGGCCACCGAACTTGGCAGACTTGGAGAGCCCGAGGCTCCGCTTGTTGGAGTATTTGGTCCAGTCATCCAACAATCCGACCACTGCCATTCCGACGAGTGCGAATACCGCTAACAAACCTCCGGCCCGCACTGGTTGGAACTCGAAGGCGAGCCCGCCCGAGGATTGCACCACTCGGATGTGGGAGACGAAGTAGCCGATGATCGCCGCAGAGACGAAGACCACTCCCCCCATGGTCGGTGTTCCCTGTTTGTGCCCATGCATGCCGGCGATCTCTTCCTGGATGAACTGGCCGATCTCGCGACGTCGGAAGTATCGGATGGCATACGGTGTCCCGAAGATGGACACGAGCAGACCCACGGCGGCGGCTATGAGCAGAGAGATCACAGGGACATGCTCCCCGAACCATTGCCCGGAATGGGGGACCTGAGCATTCGCTCGAGCACGTCGGCGGCGACCAGCTTGTCGTCGAAGGGCAGAATCCGCTCCCCGATCTCCTGACCGGTCTCGTGTCCTTTGCCCAGGATCAGAACCACATCACCCGGTGATGCCGCCCGAATGGCGTGCTCGATGGCGCGGCGGCGGTCTGCCTCGACGACTACGCCTGACCCCTCGATCCCAGACATGACGTCGCGGATGATGGCTTCGGGATCCTCGGACCGCGGGTTGTCGCTTGTCAAGACCGAGAGGTCGGCCTCCACCGCGGCGCGCCCCATCAGCGGGCGCTTGTCACGATCCCGGTCACCACCGGCGCCGAAGACCGCGATCACCCGGCCCATCGCCAGGTTGCGGGCCACCGAGATCGCCTGATGGATGCCTTCCGGGGTGTGGGCGTAGTCGACCACCACGCGGATCGGGAACGAGCCCGACACCAATTCGAAACGCCCAGGGACCGGGCCGAGTTGACCCAATCCGGTGACAACCTCTACGACGGAGAGACCAATCGAGAGGCAACAGCCAGCTGCGATCAGCGCGTTCTCCACATTGAAGGCTCCGATCAGGGAGGCCTCGACACGATGACGTTCTCCTGCGACCACCAGGTCAAAGCCGGTGCCCTCGAAAGTGGTGGTCACATTCTCCGCCCAGAGGTCGCCTTCAGGACCGACTCGCAGCACCGGCATCCGGGCGATCGAGGCGATTCCTTTCCCCACCGGGTCGGTCACGTTGATCACCGCGGTGCCAACCTCGTAGTCGCGGAACAATCTCTCCTTGGCAGCCCGATAGCGGTCCATGTCTCCGTGAAAGTCGAGATGGTCTTGGGAGAGGTTGGTGAATGCAGCAACCTCGAACTTGGTTGCCGAGACCCTGCCCAATTCCAGTGCGTGAGACGAGATCTCGGCCGCAATGACGTCGGCTCCCAGATCTCGCATCTCGGCGAGCAGACGCTGGAAGTCCGTCGCCTCGGGGGTGGTCCGCTCCGAGACGAGGGCGTGCTCACGTACCCGGGTGTGCACCGTCCCGATCAGCCCAGGCGTGCGCCCCGCGCTGGCGGCGATCGATTCGACGTAGTGAGTGACGGTGGTCTTTCCGTTGGTCCCGGTGACACCCACGACCGCCACCGTCGCCGAAGGATCACCATGGACCGCGGCGGAGAGCGGGCCCATCACCTCCCGGGTGTCGACCACCTCCAGCTCGGAGACCCCGCTGCTCGTGAAATGATCCACGCAGACCGCAGCCGATCCGGCTGCTACCGCCCGTGCAATGAAGTCATGGCCGTCGAATTGTGATCCCCGCACCGCCACGTACATGGTGCCCTCGCCAGCGTGTCGCGAGTCGTGGGTGACATCGGTGACCGTCAACTCGGGGTCGCCGTGCATCACTCCCCCAACCTCGATCGCCAGTTCTCCCAACTTCCTACCCCTGTCCGGCATCGGGGGTGACTCCCAAACGATGGAGGGCCTCTTCCATGACCTCGGCGAAAACGGGGGCGGCTGAGGCTCCGCCGGTGCGGTAGTCCCAGGAGGGCGAGTCGACCAGAACTGCGACAACCACCTGCGGGTTGTCGATAGGGGCCATCCCCACGAATGAGGCCCTGGTGACTTCGGTGTAGCGGCCGTCTTCACCAAGGATGTTTGCGGTCCCAGTCTTCCCTCCGACCCGGTAGCCCTCGATCGTGGCGCCCTGGCCGGTGCCTTCGTCGACGACATTGGCGAGCAGGGTGCGCATCAAGATGGCGGTCTCCTGAGAGACGACCCTGCGAGTCTCATAACCCGCCACCTCGGTCTTGCCATCGACATCGGTTGTGGTCGACACGATGTGGGGAGTGGTCCACACCCCGTCATTGCCGATGGCCGCATATGCGGCTGCCATTTGCAGCGGGGTCACGGCCACCGAGTAGCCGATTGCGGCCGAGGCCCAACAGGTCTCGCAGCCGGCGGCAAAGTTGAGAAGTCCAGGCGCCTCCACGGAGTAGTCGATGCCGGTCCTGGCGCCCAGGCCGAAGGCCTCGATGTAAGAGATGAGCCGTTGCTGACCCAGTTTCTCGGCGACCAGGATCGAGCCCACATTCGACGACTGGGTGAAGATCTGCGCCACCGTCAGGTCAGATGTCTCATGCTGGTCGAAATCCCGGTAGCAGCCGTAGGTGTCGTCATCGGCTGAACGGCAGGCGTCTTCTCTGAGTTCCAGGACGTCGGCCACATTGGGTATGACCGTGGTGTCGTCGACCTCGCCCTCCTCGATCGCCGCTGCCACGGTGATCAACTTCTCGGTCGATCCCGGCTCGTAGAGGCCGCGCACGATGAAATTGGAAAATGCCAGGCATGAGACCGGATCGGGGTCGTCGGCGCATCGAGGGTCGACGTTCTTCCGGGTAGTCGGGTCGAAGGCCGGAGCCCCGGTCATCGCCAGCACCTCGCCGGTTTCCACCGCCAGCACCACCACCCAACACGACTTGGCACCGGTGCGCTCCACGGCGCTCAGACAGGCCTCCTGGGCCTGGTATTGCAGAGGGAGGTCGATGGTGGTGTTGAGATCGAATCCGGGCACGGCGGGCTCGATCTCGCTTATGCCCTGTGGAATCGGCCTCCCGTCGAGATCGCGCTCGAATAGGGCATGGCCCTCCAACCCCCTCAACCCCTCGTCGTACATGTATTCCAGGCCTTCCTGGCCATTTCCGTCGATGTCTACGAACCCGGTCACATGACTCGCCACCTGGCCCGCCGGGTAGACCCGGCTCGGTTCGGGGAGGGAATAGAGGCCCTTGATCTCCAGGCCCAGCACCTGCCCGGCTAGCTCTCCCTCGACCTGTCGTTTCAAGT
>JALYNX010000292.1 GCA_030772935.1 Actinomycetota bacterium
TCCCATTTTGGCCCGCGGTGGCGTCGAGAATGAGCAGCACTTCGTCTACCGTCCCCTGGGTCCCTGCCGCCACCCGGTGAATCTTGCTCATTTCCGCCATCAAGTTCTTCTTGGCGTGGAGACGCCCCGCCGTATCGATGATCACCACGTCGGCGCCTTTTGCCCGAGCCGAGCTGATGGCGTCGAACGCCACCGATGCCGGGTCCCCGCCTTCCTGGCCGGCAATCACATCCACGCCCAGACGATCACCCCAGGTCTGGAGTTGGGCAACCGCCGCGGCCCGGAAGGTGTCAGCGGCTGCAAGGACGACCTTCTTTCCCTCCCTGTCGAACCGGGCGGCGAGCTTGGCGATGGTCGTGGTCTTGCCGGTCCCATTCACACCGACCACGAGGACCACCGAAGGGCTCCCCGCGAGATGGAGCTCTCGTGACTTGTCGCCCAGCGCGAGGCGGAGCTGGCGTGCCAACTGCTCGCGGGCCTTGCCGGGTGTCTCCGGGCGAGCAGTGCGGACCCCTCGAACTATGGCGCTCGTGGCGTCGCCTCCGATGTCTGCGGCGAGCAACGCTTCTTCGAGCTCGACCCAGGTCTCCTCACCAACACCTCCCGATCCGAGGACCTGGCGCAACGAAGCCCCCAGGGAGCCCTGCACTCGTCCGGGCCCGGTCGCCGGGCTCTCTCGGGCAGTATCGAGAGGCCTGGCACGCCCGCGGAGAACGAGGGTGACCACACCCACAGCGATGACCATCGCGATCGCGATGACGACGACGATGGTTGTGGTGTCCATTTGCGGTGGGTGAAACTACCGCTACGAAAGCCGGTCGGCGCCGACCATCGTCATGTCCTTGCGCACCGCCTGTGAGGAACCACCCGGCTCCATGGTGATTCCGTAGAGGACATCGGCCGCTTCCATGGTTTGCTGCTGGTGAGTCACGATGAGCAGTTGGGCGCGCTGGCGAAACTCGTCGACGATCCGAAGGAAGCGGCGGAGATTGGCGTCATCGAGGGCAGCCTCCACCTCGTCGAGCACGTAGAACGGGCTGGGACGGGCCTCGAAGACCGAGAATAGGAAGGCGAGGGCGGCCAGGCTGCGCTCCCCACCCGACAGCAGGGAAAGCTGGCTGACCTTCTTCCCCAGTGGCTGGGCCTCGATCATCAACCCGGCCTCGGGATCGTTTCCATCGGTCAGTCTGATGCGGCCTCGACCCCCGGGGAACAGCACCGTGAAGTAACGCTGGTAGGCCTCGGCCACCTCGTGGAACGCCTCCTGGAAGCGAAGCTCGATCTCTTCGTCGAGGGCCCTGATCACCTTGCGCAGTTCGGCACGGGACGACTCGACATCGGCAAGCTGATCGGTGAGGAAGATGTGGCGCTCGTCGAGCTCTTGGAACTCGACCGCCGCCAACGGGTTGATCGGCCCGAGCCGGCGGAGTTGGGCGATCCTCTCCTCGAGCAATGCTTCGAGATCGGTCTCCTCGGGGAGATCAGGGCGCTCGGCCTCGAGCGCCAGCTCCACCTCGGCGTCGGCGTCTCGCCGGATGCCCTCCACGACGTTCTCCCTGCGAAGACGCAACTCGGTGAGACGAACTTGAAGCTCGCTGAGACTCTCCCGTGAGGTGCTGATCCGATCCCGCAGTGACTCGTGATCGGTGCGGGCGGTCTCGAGATCGGTGATCGTCGCCTGATGAGACGCACGCAGATCGGCCTGACGATGACGGAGCTCTTCGAGCCGGGTTTGCAGCGTCTCGACACCACGTCGGGCGTATCTCTCCACCATGTCGAGGGTCCCTGCATTTGCCGTGCCATCCGGTCCTGCCTCGACACGATCCATGTCCGCCTCGATGCGGGCTACCCGCTCCTGGAGGAGACGCCGTCGTTCGACGATCGCCTGGAGCGTCGTGGCCGACTCCTGCCATGCCGACCGGGCCAACTCCTGGTCGGTGGCGAGCTCGATCCGGCGAGCCTCCAGCTCCTCCCAGACTCTCATTCGCTCGGCTTCCTCACCTTCGAGCGACCGCAGACGCTGCTGAAGATCGACTATCTGGCGCTCCCGGTCGCTGACCCCTTCAACGACGGAGCTCCGTCGCTGGGCGAGACGGGAGCGCTCACCTTCGAGCACGTCAACCGACTTCTGGAGGCGGGCCATGGCCTCAGTGCGTCCTGATAAACCGGTCTCCGCGGATTCCAGGTCCTCGAGGGCGACCCGTTCCCGGTCCCGGCTCTTCTCGAAATCACGCTTGACGGCGGTGTGAATCGAGACCGCCCTCGACAGGTCGGTCTCAGCTGTCGCGAGATCAGCCTCGGCCGACTCGAGCATGGCCGGCCCTGCCCCGTCGGGAGATGCGATCTGCACCCCGTCAGCCGAAACCAGGTCGCCGTCGGGTGTCACCGCTCGCAGCGCGGGATACTCCGCCACCACCGCCCATGCCGCCGCCCAGCCCTCGACCAACAGGACATCGCCCAACAGATGCCGGGCCAGACCTTGGTCGGCCTTGGGGCCGAGCCGGTCGATGAGAGCCTGGACGCCCGCTTCCCCTGCCACCGATTGTGCGGGGCCCGACTCCCGGCTCACCGTGGTGACAACGGGCACACCGCCGCCGCCGGAGGATTTCACAGCTTCGACTGCCTCCTGGAGTGATCCGATTCCGTCGAACGCCACCGCATCGGCCCAGCGTCCCAGCGC
>JALYNX010000293.1 GCA_030772935.1 Actinomycetota bacterium
GTCCAGCTCACCTCGAGTTGGCCGAGGGCACCGGATTCGAAGCGAATGAGGACCACGGCGTTGTCCTCGGCGGCGATCGGGTGCACCAGGGTGTCTGCCCACGCCATGACCTCGACCGGGCGGTTCCCTTTGCCGGCGAAGCATCGGATGATCTCGATGCAATGACATCCGAGGTCGACGATTGCACCCCCGCCGGCCTGCTCCTTGTCCCAGAACCAGGCGCTGTGCGGCCCGGGATGGGTCTCTCGCGATCGAACCCACGTGACGTCTCCTATGGCCCCCGAAGCCACGGATTCGACGGCCTTTGCGGTCTTCGGCGTGTAGACGAGGTCCTCTAGATATCCGGCGAACACCCCCGCCGATTCCACCTTGTCGAGGATTCGTCTGGCCTCGGCTGCGTCTCGGGCTAGGGGCTTGGTGCAGAGAATGGCCTTGCCGGCCTCGGCGGCGATTGCGATCGACTCCTCGTGGAGGAAGTTGGGCAGCCCAATGACCACCACATCGATATCGGGATGGTTGATTGCGACCTCGATCGATGTGGTGTGCTCGCGGATTCCCCACCGTTCAGCAAAGATCTTGCCCCGCTCTTCAGACCTGGAATACACGATCGAGACCTGATCCCGCCCGCGGGGCCCGTGAAGGGTCTTGGTGTAGAAGTCACCGATCAGTCCCGTGCCCAGCATCGCGACCTTGTGGCCGTCCATGAATCCTCCTCGCCTTCTGGCCTCGGCAACTTAATCGGTGACGACGGAGCGGATTGTTGAGGAGGCCGACTCAGACACACTCGTCGTTCAAGCCAAGACCTCTGCTGCAGAATGGTGACGCCTCGACTGCCTGCAGCGAGAAGCCACCGTCCACCGGCTGGCCGAAGACATGGATTCGCGACCCACTCACCGAGTCGTCTCCGGACCCGACGATGTCATAGGTCACTTCTCCCAGATCCCCAACTGTCGGCGCGGCCGACATGACCAGGGTGGCGTCCGGTGCCTCGGTGAGGATGCTCTCAGCGACGATCAAACCGAGTGCCAGCATCGACTCCGCAACCGGTGTCTCTCCGAGGTTGCTCACTATCTGCGCTGTGACATCGTTGGTCGCGCCCAGATATGCGATGAAGCGCAGATTGACCCAACCAATGAGCCCCAAGTAGTCGACCTGGATCCACATCGAGGCGGCGAGTTGTCGTGTCGCGCCCATGGCGACCAGTTCCGAATACAGCGGTGGGATCTCGGCAACGATGGCCTGGTCGGCACCGGGAGCCAACCTGAGATTGAGAACGTCGTCGTGGGCGACCCCTATCGCTGCGAGGATGTCCCCTGCCACGGGACCGAAATCGATCGGGTCACCGGGCAGACCCGAGGACACGGTGGTGGTCGGGGCGGCGGTGGTCGTGGTCGTGGCCGGCGTGGTGGTCGTGGTTGCTGGATCGAGAACCGCGGTCGTTGGGGGAGTAGTCGATGACGTGGTTGCTACCTCTTCGGCGGACCCACAGGCGACGAGCACGATCGAGATCGTGGTCACCATGACCCATGACGAGTGCCGTCTCATGCTCTCCTAGCCGTCGCGCCACTCAACGTACTTTGTCAGCAGAGGTTCCGAGGCTCAGTTGCCCTTGAATTCCGGAAGGCGCTTTTCGACGAAGGCCGACAATGCCTCCATGAGGTCATTGGAGAGAAGATGAGCGGCATTCCAGCGCGCCACATACTCGAGCGAATCGGCGGTGGATCGGGGGTCGTTGACCGAGAGAACCGTCTTGATTCCTTGCACCACGAGCGGTGAATTCGAGGCGATCTGGCCCGCCAACTCCCGAGCAGCCTCATGAGTGGCGGCAGGGTCGGGGAATACCCGGTTGAGCAGGCCGATCTCGGCCGCCCGTGTCGCGTCGATGTCGGCGCCTGTGAACGCCAACTCCGCGGCGTGGCCGCTTCCAACGATGGCGGGAAGTCGTTGCAACGTGCCAATGTCGGCAACGATGGCCATGCGGGTCTCTCGGATCGAGAACACCGAGTCGGCCGACCCGAAACGCACGTCACACGCCGTGATCAGGCCCATCCCCCCTCCCAGACAGTGCCCATGCACGGCGGCGATCACCGGTTTCGGGGAGTCGGCCAGACAGCTGACGGTGAGTTGAAGACGTCTGATCTGGGTGTAGAGACGGTGATTGACTTGCGCTTGTGAGGCCCCAGTCGGCTGGAGTGAGGCAAGCATCCCGATGTCGATCCCTACGGTGAAGGAAGGTCCGCGGCCGGCGAGGACCACCGCGCGAACGCTTTCGTCCGCATCGAGGTCGGCCATGGCCGCGGGGAGATCGACCCACATGTCCTCGGACATGGCGTTGAGCTTCTCCGGTCTGTTGAGCCAGATAGTGGCGACGTGGCCGCTGTGCTCGATCTCGAGGTGGTCGTAGCCCATTAGACGGCACTTTGGGAGATCAGGCAGTTCACTCGCCCGCCGAACGCCACGCTTCACGAACCTTGACTCGACCTCCGTATCGGAGCAGCCCGCCTGCATAGATGCGACCGGCGACGAAGACGAGGCCGATGATGGTGCCCACGGTGAGGACCAGAGCCGCCGCGTACTGCCACCAGGGGATGGCGTCCAGGGCCGCTCGAACCGGCACCACGAAGGGAGCGGTGAGCGGGATGAAGGTCCCGACAATCGCGGCAACCCCGGCGGGGTCGGAAAGCGTCGCTATCGCCACGAAGAATCCCGCCACCGCCGTGAGAGACATGGGGAACGCCACGTTCTGGGCATCCTCCATGCGACTGACCAATGACCCGGCGGCGCCGAACATCACTGCGAACACCAGAAATCCAAGGATGAACCAAACGATCAGATTGACAACCGCGAAGGCGTTGAGACTGGGCAACTCGAAGACTCCGGCGAGTTGGATGGTGGTGATGGCGATGACAATGGTCCCGGCGAACTGGGCGATCCCGAGGATTCCGATCCCGAGGATCTTTCCTGCCAGGAGCTGCCAGGGCTTGATGCTGGACAGAAGCACCTCGACCACCCGGTTGGTCTTCTCCTCGGTGACCCCGGAGAGGATCCAGGTTCCGTAGAACAGCACCGCCCCGTAGAGAAGGAGAAGCCCTGCGTAGGCAATCGCCCCGCGCGACTCGTCGCCGGGATCCTGTCCGCTCAGGGTGGTCGTCGCCAAGGGATCGGATGTCATGATCTCGATCACGTCGGCGGCCACATCCCCCTCGGCAGCGACGATGGCCTCCAACTCGACGGAAGCGGCGCCCTGCTGCAGATAGCTGAGAATCTGAGACCCGCCGAAGCCGCTCACGGACTCGACGATCACCTCGGTTCCGTCCACCAGGATGGCGTCGACCTCACCTTCCTCCAAGGCAGCCTCTGCATCTTGGCGGTCCTCGAAATCCACGCTCTCGATCGAGATCGAGGCCTCGGCGTCAGGCTCATCGTTGGCGTTGCCCAGCAACTCGCCGGCTCCGATGATCTCCTGGTTTCCCGAGCCGACGGACCCCACGTGGTAGTCATCGGTGCCTCCATCGAGCAGTCTCGGCACCAGGATCAGGCCGACCACAAGAACCGCGGTCACGAGGCTGGTGATCAGATAAGCCTTGGAGCGACCACGCTCCCGCAACTCCCGTCGCGCGATCTGCCACACGGTCCCGAGATTGCTCATTTCACCGCCTCTCGGAACAGATCCGACAACGAGGGCGGGGTGTAGCTGAAATGTCGGAGACGACCGGCGTCCTGGGCTCTTGCCAGGAGGCCGCGGACGTCGGTGTCGGCGTCAATGATCAGATGGTGCCGTGCCCCGGCGGATTCGATGGTCCGAATTCCATCAAGCGACTCGAGCAGTGCCGATGTGTCGCCGTCGAGCTCGACCTCGAGGTGCCTGATCGGAGCCGCGTCTTTGAGGTCCCGCACAGTCCCCTCGACCACGATCACACCCTTGTTGATGATGGCGACCTCCTCGCACAAGTCCTCGACGAGGTCGAGTTGGTGCGAGGAGAAGACCACAGCTTTCCCAGACGCCGCCTGTTCCAGGAGGATGTCCGACATCGTCTCGGAGGCAATCGGGTCCAGGCCGCTGAAGGGCTCGTCGAGGACCAACAGCACGGGGTCATGGATCAAGGCTGCCGCCAGCTGCACCCGCTGCTGATTGCCGTGAGAAAGGGCTTCCACAGGATCCAGGCGCCGGTCAGAGAGCCCGAATCTCTCCAGCCAGCGATCGGCTGATAAGGCTGCGTCCTTTGCGTGCATCCCGCGCAGACGACCGAGATACACCAGCTGGTCGTGGGCCTTCATCTTCGGATAGAGGCCGCGCTGCTCCGGCATGTAGCCAAATTGCTTGCGTTGCTCGAGGC
>JALYNX010000294.1 GCA_030772935.1 Actinomycetota bacterium
TTGGCGATCGTCCATTGGTTCCGTCGACATGTCCTGCCTCCCGGGCTTCAGTTGCGGAGTCACGTTCACGCTTCTTGTTAGGGATGATCCCGTACTCAGGTCGGCAACTCTATGAGAAGAACACCTCTTGGATATCGATCACACGCCCATCCAGGACACGGATCCATACCGCGCAGGCCGCGCCGTTCTCAAACTGACATGCCTCCGGTTGCCAGTTGGCATAGGTGGTTTCGGCGTAGGTGGGCACGGGCGGAATCAATGCTCTGACCGAGACGTCTCCGTCCACCGGCACCGACCTCAAGGTCGTGCTCGAGTTCACCGGTGGCAAGTCGTACATTGGATCGGGGTAGATGCAGGCCAGGTCGAAGTCGATCGCCTGGCTGTGTCGGGCGACGACGAACCCGAACCAGACGCCGTCGGGGAGCGGTCCCGGCCCGGGACTGCATCCAGAGCCATAGGCACCATCAAGGGCGATCGATCCTGAGTCCACTGCCTGAACCTCGGCGGATGTGGTCGTGGTTTCGATCGTGCTGGTAACCGGATTGGTAGTGGTGACCGGAGTCTCAGTCGTCACGGTCACATTCTCAGCCTCGGTGGTCGTGGTGGAAGCCACCTGATCGGCTGCCGTCGAGGTCGGGTCCGATGTCGTTGGGGTTGCACAAGCCGCAAGCGTCAATGCGGCCAGACCCAGTATCAGCGGCCATAACCGGGTTGGTCGGCGAGCCTTGTGAACGACCACAGTCCCATCATCGACGATATGAGGTCAAAACGTCGATGGGGTGTTTCCCCTATAGATGAGGCTGTACGCCAGTCGTAGGCTTGAAAACAGACTCGACAACTCGATGCGAGAAAGACAATCATTGGACCGTGAGGAAGCGGCAAGAAGAGAGGACGTATGGCCACCAAAGAAAAGGTGTGGAACCCGACTGCCCCCGAGGACGCCACTAACCCCTTCGACGTGATGCCACCAGTCGAGAGTGACCTGTACCTCACTGTGGATGAGATCGACGGCGACCGAGTCCGTCTTGTGATCTCGTCGTGGCCTTCTGTGGACGCAGAGAACCGTCTGCTGTTCCCGTTTTCTGACTCCGACGACGACTTGCTCGACGACCCCTCCGACTTCGAGCTGATCGTCGATGGATCCGACTTTCACGCCAAGGTGACCGCGTACAGAACAAGTCACCAACAACCCGCCCCTGACCGACCGCTTCGGGTCGGCGATGTCTTCTGGTTTCGCGCCACCTCCGTTGAGGCTCCAGTCGCGTTGGAGGAGCTGGAGGGCGACCTTGTCGACATCACATTTGCTGCCCGCGGCGAGGCGAAGGCTGCCATGGCCTGGGCCGTCACCGGATCGTCAGAAACCCCGGCCAGCCTGATCACGGCCGGTGCCGAACTCGACGAGAAAGCAGGGCCGGAATTGGCTGAGACTCCTCAACAAGGATCAGAGGACCCGGCACGGCCGTCGGTCCCGGGTTCGGTGGCGAGCCCGAGCGTCTGATCATGCGCGATATTCCCGCAAACCTGCTTGTGGCCGACAATTTCGTCGCTTCGCTGACGCCTGACTCGTGGGCCTATTTCTTGTGCAATGTCGGGGACGGAGACTCCCAATTGGTCCTGCTGCCCGAAGAGAACGGCAAACGGCGAGTGATCGTCATCGATGCCTACACCGACAAGGTGGTCCGGCTCATCTCGGAGCTGACGACCCAAGGTCTCCTCGATGGCCAAGAAGACATTGCCTTGGTGGTTGCGACCCATCCTCATGAGGACCACATCAGCAGTATGCCGAAACTGTTTCGTACCCACGGACCCCGCATCATGGAGTTCTGGGACCCCGGCTACTACCACCCGATTGAGGCCTATACGACCCTGATGAAGGAACTGCAGGACCGACGGTCCACGATCACATATGCCCAGCCCACCGCTGGGTTGCGGCGTTGGATCAGCGGGACGCTGGTGACGGTTCTCTCGCCAGCGGTTGGTCTTCGCAACCGATTCGACTCCTACGGGACCGAGATCAACGACTCGTCGATCTCGTTGCGAATCGCCCACCCGGCGACCCGAGCTACGACTCGCGACAGCCAGGGTCGTCTTCAGGAGGTCGGCGGCGGCTCGTCGAGTCTCATCCTCGGAGGCGACGCCCAGACTCTGTCCTGGTCACATGTGATGGTCGACTTTCCTTACCTTCCATCGTCGAACAGCGAAGCCGCCAAAGCGATCGCCGCGGCAACCGGCACCAAGGATCTGTTGAACACCGATGTGGTCAAGGTCTCTCATCACGGCTCGAAGCGAGGTGTCAACCTCGAACTGATGGAGCGTTTCTCGGCGGCGATCGTGCTGGTGTCGAGCAGGGCCCGGAACGCGAGCACCCACGGCTTCCCCCATCTGCTCACTCAGGAGGTGATCCGAGAGGTCAAGGAGCCCATCGCCACCAGCGCGCAACCGGTCTCGCGTCGCGAAGACTGGGAACACCAGGTCTATTACACCCACGATCTCGACGGTGCGGGAACAAAGCTGGGGACAATCGGGATCGTATTCCGGGGCAATACACGTCAGCTATGGCGTTTCGAAGACGACCGTCTGCAACCGATCGCCTTTGCCAACGCTCGCCGACGGAGCTGATCCTCGGGCGCCTCATACCTCGCGAGTGGAGATGTGAACTTCTAGGGACTTCGCGAGATCATCGAGTGCCCTTTGCATCAGCGGATCGCGGCCGTACTCGAGATGCCAAAGCACCTCGGGAGGAGGTCGATGCGGACTCCGAGTCATGGATACCGGGTCCTCCAACAA
>JALYNX010000295.1 GCA_030772935.1 Actinomycetota bacterium
CATCTGAATGGGGTAGGTTCCGAAACCCCCAAACTGATTGTCCCCTAAAGCCCCAATGTATCGCTCGTATTTCTACGGTCTGCTCGTCATCGGCGCCGTGGTCGCGGGCGCGATCGGATTCCTAGGCGGGGGAAACCCGGACGAGGTAACTGTGCTCTCCGCCCGGACCCCGGAAGCGGTGGCGAACACCGTCCCTGCTTCGACGATCCCAACGGAGCCGGCCACCACGCTCACCACAATCCGACTGGCCGAGCCTGACGATGGCTCCAACTACCGGCCAACCACCACGACCACTCCTTCGCCCACTACGGCGGCGGCACCACCCACCACCCAAGCTCCAGCCGAGCAGCCGGCAGAGACCCAACCGAAGAAGCAAGCACCGCCTCCGCCGGCGGCGGGTGGGTTCAATGCTGAATTCGAATCCGCATTCGGTTCCTCGATCAACAGCTATCGGTCGTCGAGTGGCCTCTCTGGATTGAGCCGAGACGGAACTCTCGATGCAGAGGCGAGAGCCTGGGCGAAAGCGATGGCAGATCAGGGTGTCATCTCCCATTCCAACATCGGCCGGTTCATGCCACCCTGGTCTGCAGTGGCAGAGAACGTCGGCAGTGGAGGATCGGTGTCATCGTTGTTCGGGGCGCTCACCGCCAGTTCTGGCCATCGCTCCAACATGCTCGGCGGATACACCCATTTCGGGATCGGCGTCTGGATCGATGGGTCCGGCACCTTGTGGACCGCCCACGTGTTCACCGGCTGATTCAGGGTTAGGACTTCCTTGAGGGTCTTGTGATGCCCTGATAACGCGCTCTGGCGCATGCTTGAACTGTCCAAGAACACAGGAGGTTCAACATGCCAAAGCGGAAAGTTGCAATGGTCGGCGGCGTGGTCGCGGCGACTCTGCTCATTGCCGGGATCGCATGGGCTAATGGCTCAGACGACTCATCCACCAGCACCACGATCGCTGACACATCCACCAGTGTCGATGACAACTCGCCATCGACGAGCGTCGCCGGCAAGTCGACTTCGACCAGTCTCAACGGTCAGACCTCGACGAGCGTCGTCGGCAACACCTCGACATCGAGTGGCAATTCGAGCACCTCGACCACGGTCGACGACAACACCTCGTCCACCATTGATGACGACAACGACAACAACAGTGGTCGAGGTGGCGGCGATGACGACAGCACCGACGACAACAGCGGCCCAGGCGGCGGCGATGATGACAACAGCGGCCCAGGCGGTGGCGACGATTGACGACGTGGGTGGGGGTCGCCTACCCGAACCAGACCTTGACGACCGCCCCGCCACCGGGGCGGTCGCTCAGTTCGAGGCCGCCTCCACTCAGCTCGGCGGAGCGACGGGCGATGTCCAGACCCAACCCTGTTGATCCCCGGCTGCTGACCCCTCTGCCGATGGCGGCCTGAGACTGAAAGCCGGGGCCTTGGTCGAATACCTCCAACACGGGTTTGGGCTCCGCAGAAACTCGAACTCCAAACGATGTTCCCTCAGGGGTGTGGCTGAACACGTTTTCGATCAAGGTGTCGACCAAAGCTGCCAATGCGTCTTCGGCCAGGCCTACCTTGAGATCTCCCGGAACAATGTCGATCTCGAATTGACGATTCTGTTCGTCGGCAAGGACGCGCCAGAAGGCAGCTCTCGTGGCGACAACGATCCCGAGATCACATTCCCCCGGAGCGCGGTAGCGGTCTCTGCGCGCCTCCTCGATCAATTGATCAACGGCCTTTTCGACCCGACCCACCTGGGTGACGAGGACCACTCTCTCCTCGGGATCGGCGATCCCCTCGGCCTGGAGCCGAAGGCTGGTCAAGGGTGTCCGCAACCGATGAGACAGGTTGGCCACCCCTTCTCGCTCTTCGGCGAGAAGTTGATCGAGACGGTCGGCCAACAGGTTGAACGACCGGCCCAACTCCTCGATCTCCCGAGGCGGGCTCACCTCGACCCGGGCGCTCAGGTCACCCTCCCCGAGACGGGTCGCGGCATGGGCCAACCTGCCCAGCGGCTCGATCAGTCGGCGTGCCAGCCGATCGGCGACGGCGAGAGCAGCGGCCACGGTCACAACCCCCAACAATGCAAGCAAGAGCCATGCCTGCCAGACCCCCTCCGTCATCTCCTCGTCGGTGACGAAGGCGGACACAACCACGGTTCCCCCTCGCAGCACCACCGGCACTGCCAATTCCCAGCCACCGTCGATGGCCTCCGCCGCCGATCGACCGGTGTCAGCCACTTCAGCCGTGAGCGCGCGGGGGAATTCACCGAGATCACCCAATACTGTGCCATCGGGGAGGATCACCACCTGCCCGACGGGAAGGGGTCCCACTGACTCCGCAATGACCGCCGGATCGACCTCGTCAGAGAGGGCCGCGGCAAGGGCGACCAGGGATGCTGTGGATTGAGCATTCAGCTCGGCTTCGACTTGTGCCCGCTCGGCGGCCTGACGCTGAATGAGCAGCGCGAGGGGGATCGTCAATGAGATCCCGACCAGGGTCGTGATCGCAAGGCTCCACAGGCCCAGCTGTCTTCTCATCAATCGGGCGGGTGGAGCTTGACACCGACGCCGTGGATCGTTCTCAAGTATCTGGGGTCGGAAGCCGACTCGCCCAACTTCTTGCGCAGCCAGGAGAGATGGACATCCACGGTGCGCTCGCTCCCCCCGTAAGGCTCCCGCCACACCTCCGCCAACAATTCGCGTTTGGTGACCACCTCGCCCTGCCTCTCCGCGAGGGACCGCAGCAGGTCGAATTCTTTGGGGCTCAGGTCGAGCTCGACGCCGTCGAGAGTGGCCTCGCGAGCGGAGACATCGATCATCAGGCCACCAACATTGATCCGATCGGCGCCCCCCGCGATGCCGCCCCGTCGCAAGACCGCCCTGACCCTCGCTAAGAGCTGGGCCACCGAGAAGGGCTTGATCAAATAGTCGTCGGCGCCGGCATCGAGGGTTCGCACCACTGCCTCATCGGTGCCGCGCGCGGTGATCACCATGACCGGCACCGAGCTGATCGCACGGATCATTCGCAACAACTCGTTGCCGTCGAGATCTGGCAGGCCGAGGTCCATGACGACCAGATCCGGGCTGTTGCGTATTCCGAGCTCCAGCCCCTCCATCGCAGTTGCCGCGCTCTCGACGTCATGGCCTTCCCTGGCGAGGGCATCGGCCACGAGGCGCCTGATTTCCATGTCGTCCTCGATGAGGATGATCCGAACCATGACGGCAGGCTATCGGTGGCCGTTCAGATAGGCCTACGGCTTGAGAAGACCTTGATGTTCCCTTGATCCGATAGGAGGACGGCCCCTGGGAGAATCCAGACGTGAACCGTTTTGGCCTCGTTGCGATCTGGGTGGCAGCCACCGCTATCACCACCGTCCTCGCATGGCAGATAGTGGCGGCAGCAGGAGAACAGGTCAGTCCGGGCCCGTTGACACCCATTGCGGCCCCAACCGCAACCGCGTCGACCGACGTTTCCTCGACTTCGTCATCGACTGTCGCCACATCCACCACCCAGCCCGATTCCCAAGCGACAACCGCGACATCTGTCACCACCACGCCAGCGACCGGATCCACATCGTCGAGTGCAGTCGCAGCCTGGCAGGTCAAGACGATCCCAACTGTGGGCGGGACCGTGGTCGTGAGCTACCGGCCCGGAGAGGTCGTCCACGACGGCTCGACCCCCGCGGCGGGTTTCACTGTTGACGTCGACAAGCAGGGGCCACCCGAGGTCAGAGTCGAGTTCGAGAGCGAAACAACCAAGGTAGAGGTTCGCGTCAGATGGACTGACCAGTTGGTCGTCGATATTCAGAGCGACGACTAGGGACCGGTCAGCAGATAAGGGCGTCTCTTCCGGATTGCTCCTCACGGACCCGCGCCACCAGATGCTCGATCATCTTCCAGGCCATCTCGGGATGCTCCTTGAGCAGAGGGCGGAACTCCCACTTGGAGAGAACGACTGTTGTCAGGTCCGTGGCGGCGACCACAGTTGCGGATCTCGGTCCGTCATCAACCAGCGCCATCTCGCCGAAGAACTCACCGGGACCGAGACGTGCTGCGGTTCGCCCATTGCGGACGACAATGGCCTCGCCTTCCAGAATCAGGTGAAATCCGAGGCCAGCACGGCCCTCGCTGATCACAGTGTCATCCGCGAGGTGGAAGGTCTCTTTCATCCGATCGAGGATCTGCTCCAGATCCTTCTGACTCAGACCATGGAACAGAGGGACGGAGCCAAGCCTTTCGAGCTTCTCCTTCTTGGTAACCAAGGCAATCCTCCACATCGGTGAGCGGTGGTCGGATCATATCGGTCAGAGACGTCGCAGAGTCGGCTGTAGCC
>JALYNX010000296.1 GCA_030772935.1 Actinomycetota bacterium
CGGCCGAGGAGACTCGGTTGGCAACCCGAGATGCGACTCGCTTTGTCAACATCACAGCCACCACCAGGAGTAAGCACCCGAGAGCCAGCCGAATCGGAGACACCTCGATACCAGAAACCACTCCGCCCGAGTCCGCCAACGCGTGGTAAACGCTCACAACCTGGGTCTAGCCCGCCCCGGAATCAGGTGGACAGAATTCGACACGATCCTGATGGTCTCGCACAGAATCTTGACGGTTCTGGTGTCTCTCGCCAGGAGTCAAGACCTCGTAATGATCTGTCTTTGCCGCGCTAGGAGGGCGTTAGGAAGGAACAGCTAGCGGTGGGCGGCCGGTATCAAGGATTCCCCGGCCTCGCTATGAGGGGACGCCGCGCACCCCTTGGTGACGGCCCTCGGTCGGCACTAGGACAAGGCGCCGATGAGGGGCGAAAGTTGAGCAGTCGTTCCATACGCAGTTTCTGGACCAAGCAAAGTCTGTTCGGACGGCCTCTCGCCACCAGTGAGGAGGACAATCAACTCCTACCCAAACGCTTCGCCCTTCCAGTCTTCGCCTCGGACCCACTCTCCTCGGTTGCGTACGCCAGCGAAGAGGCGATGCTCGTCCTCGCGCTCGCCGGGACCGCCGCCTACAGCTACCTGACCCCGGTCTCTCTGGCGGTGGCCACGTTGTTGTTGATCGTCATCGTCTCTTATCGGCAGACGATCAAGGCCTATCCCGACGGCGGTGGAGCCTTCATCGTCGCCAGTGAGAACCTGGGGATCCGGACCGGGGCGGTGGCCGCGGCGGCCCTTCTCACCGACTATGTGCTCACGGTCTCGGTTTCGGTAGCGGCCGGCGTCGCCGCCATCACCTCGGCCGCCCCCAATCTCATCCCGTGGCGGGTGTCCATGTCAATCGGATTCGTGGTGCTGTTGACCATTGCCAATCTGAGAGGAGTGCGGGAGGCCTCGCGGCTGTTCGCCGCTCCCACCTATCTATTCATCGTCATGGTCGGGATCATGCTCGTGCTCGGCTTCGTCAAATGCATGGATGGCGTGTGCCCGACGGCGGTGTCGTCGGGTGTCGAAATCGAAGCCGAACTGGGTGTGGTTGGCCTGTTTCTGATACTCCGCGCCTTCGCATCCGGTTCAACCGCGCTGACCGGAGTCGAAGCCGTCGCCAACGGGGTACAGGCATTTCGCCCTCCCAAGGCTCACAACGCGGCTACGACGCTCGCCATCATGGGTGCGATCTCGATCACCATGTTCCTCGGGATCTCGACTCTTGCCCAGTTGTTCGATGTCCGCATCACCGAGAACACCATCGACGAGTACGGCACGGTCATCTCACAGATCGGAAGGGCGGCGTTTGAAGGTGGCCCCGGGTTCTATCTGCTCCAGGTGTTCACCGCTGCCATCCTGATCCTGGCCGCCAACACGGCCTATCAGGATTTTCCTCGACTTTCCGCAATTCTGGCCCGGTCGAGGCTGATGCCACGTCAGTATCTCAACCGCGGGGACCGTCTCGTTTTCTCCAACGGCGTGGTGACCCTGGCCGTCGTGGCATCGATCCTGCTGCTCATCTTCCAAGCCGAGGTCAGCCGGTTGATCCAGCTCTACGTGGTCGGTGTCTTCACCTCGTTCACCCTCAGTCAGACCGGGATGGTCAGACATTGGCTGAAGACCCGGGAATCGGGCTGGCGTTGGTCGGTTGTGGTCAATGCGGTGGGTGCGGTGACCACCGGGGTCGTCCTCATCGTGGTTGCGACGGTGAAGTTCACCCACGGCGCTTGGATCGTGATCCTCCTCATTCCACTCCTGGTGATCCTGATGACTGCGACACGCCGCCACTACCTCGGCGTGGCCGCTCAGTTGAAGCACATCCGGGTCGATGCCCGTCCCAGACCGACAAGAGCTCTCGTGCTGGTCGCACACCCGGACGAGCGGACTGACCGAGCCATTCGGTATGTGTCGCTCCTGAACTTCGAAACCGTCACCTGTCTCCATGCCGAAGAGGAAAGCTCGGACGACCTGGTCTATACCTGGGACCGGGTTCACCCCACCTTCCCGCTCGAGATTCTCCCTGGAGAACACAAGTCGATATCACGAAGGATCGTCGAACGTGTCAGGAGGGAGCGCGACGCCAATCTCGATTCGACCATCACTGTGGTCCTCGGTGAGCAGCTCCGCACCCGAGCGTCGATCCTGAGCCCGTTCACCCACCCCCATAGCCTTGCTATCAAGGCCCGGCTTCTCTTCGAGCCGCACGTCGTCGTCACCGACCTGAACGTGCTCAAGCGATCCCGGCGCAGTCGTCTCCCCCGCAAGTCGATCAGTCACATCGAACAGGTCGTGCTCATATCAGACATGACCCGGCCCATCCGGGAGGCGCTGACCTATGCCCAGGGCCTGGGCACTCCCACCACCGCGATTCACATCGATGTCGACACGGCTCAACGGGAGCGAGTGGAGCAGGATTGGCAAGCAGCGGGCTATGACTTCCCGTTGGAAATCGTGCCGAGCCCCTATCGAGAGATCGTCGACCCTCTGGTCGAGTATCTCCGCGAACGACGCCGGAAAGCGCTCCCAGGAACTCTCATCTGTGCGGTCATTCCCGAATTCGTGGTCCCAGGCCGCATCACCCAGCTCCTGCACAACCAGACCGGGCTCGCCATCAAGGGCGTGCTCGCCGCCGAAGTTGGGATCGCGGTCACCAGCGTCCCCTTCCACCTCGACCCCGACTGGCATCAGGCTCGTCAAGGGACGACGGTCGAATCCGCTTCGCCCGTACATGAATCGAGCCCTTCGACTCCCGGGGTCCCTCCGGCTGAATAACGAGCCCCGCCTCACCGGATTACTGCGGTGTGGCTACCGATACGATGAGGGCCAGCCAACCCCTACGGAGTCGTCCGATGCGAATGCCTGAAGATCTGGAAGCCGCTTTCAACCGGCAAGTCACCATGGAGCTCATATCGGCATCTGCCTATTTGCAGATGGCTGCATTCTTCGCCGAGAGCAATCTGGTCGGGATGAGCGCCTGGATGCGGGCCCAGGCAGGGGAGGAACGGGCTCATGCCGACCGGTTTCTCGACTTCGTGCTCGACCGGGGCAACCGGGTCCGGATCGGGGATGCCCCGGCGCCCGTGGCCGAATTCGCCGGACCTGAAGAAGCTTTCCAAGCCGCCCTCGACCAGGAGCGAGCCGTCACCGAGGCGATCCACGATCTCTACCGACTCGCCTCCGACCGCGGCGATCTGGCCAGTTTCCCCTTTCTCCAGGCATTCATCGCAGAGCAAAACGAGGAGGAATCCACCGTGCAGACCATCCTCGATCGACTCAAGCTCGCTTCCGGTGACTCCGGTGCGATTTTCCTCCTCGACCACGAATTGGGAGTCCGAGGGAACGACTCCGAAGCGTGACCTTGCCGGCGGGATCCGACGGTCCAATGCGGGCCGATAGGCACGACGACCCGGCGTCTCGATGACGAGATACTCCGTAGAGTCGATAGCGCGCGGGATGGCGCCCGCTTCGGTGATCAGGCGAAGCTCGAGGAGGAAGTCATGAACTGGGCACGCATCTTTTTTGGCTCCGTGGTCGTTGCAGTTGGCGTCCTGCTGCTGCTCGACAATGCCGGTGTGTTGGACGCTGGCAACGCGTTCAGCACCTATTGGCCGGTCCTCGTGATCGGGGCGGGGCTGTTCGCCTTCCTCTCCAATCCCGGTCATTGGCAGATTCCGCTGATAGTCGTTGTGGTGGGCACCGCCCTCCTGCTGCGCACCCTTGACGTGGTCGATTCGCTCAGCGTGGTGATCCCTGCTCTGCTCATTCTGATCGGAGTGTTCGTCATGTTCGGAAGGGGCCGTCCCGGACAGGAAGTCACGAACTCCGACCGAATCTCGAGCTTCAACATCTTCTCCGGGACCGAGATCGCATCCCACTCCGCAGAATTCAAAGGGGGCAACGTTGGTGCGATCTTCGGTGGTGCCGAGATAGACCTCCACGACGCCAAACTCGCTCCCGGTGCGCTCCTCGACGTCGTCGCGGTGTTCGGCGGGGTGGAGGTTTCGGTGCCCCAGGGCTGGCAGGTGGTCACCCGTGGGTTCCCGATCTTTGGAGGTTTCGAGAACGTGACCGCCAAAGAGCGGACGGGCGCCGATGCACCGATGCTCCAGGTCAACGCCACAATCCTCTTCGGCGGCGTCGAGATCAAACACTGAGCCAAGACCGAACCGGGCCCGCCCCGACCGGCGTACCCTCCTCGATCGTGAAGCGATCGATCGCCATCCTCCTCTTGCTGTTTGTCGCCGCCTGCACCGGCGATTCCGAGGTCGAGCCGCCCGTCGAGGGGACCACCACCGAGATCATCGAAGCGCTGGACGGTGCGCCGTGCCCCGATTCGGACTTCACCTGCGTGACCATCGAGATGCCGCTCGACCATTTTGAAACCTCAGACGACCGGACGATCGATGTCACCTTTGCCATCCTCCCTGCAACCGGTGAGAGCAAAGGGGCGTTCGTGACTGCCACCGGTGGGCCGGGCACCGCCGGGATCATGTCGGCAGACTCCTACACCTCGTCCCTCGACCCAGCCATCCCAGAGCGATTCGACATCGTCTTCTTCGACCAGAGGGGAGTTGGCATGTCGGGAGGCCTGACCTGCCCGCTGGCTGCCATCGACCTATATCGCACCGATGCCGACCCCACTACCGAAGCGGGGAAGGATCTCATGATCGAATCGGCATCGACCTTTGCCACCGCTTGTGTCAGCGAGATCGGCGACCCGGAATCACTGACTTTCCTGTCCACAGCCCAGGTGGTTGAGGACCTCGAGGTGTTTCGCCAGACCTTCGGATTCGAGGAGTTCGTCCTTTACGGGGAGAGCTACGGCACCCAGTTGGCGCAGACCTATGCAGCCGCCCATGGCGACCACCTGGATCGCTTGGTTCTCGACGGGACCGTCGACCTGACTCTCGACGGGTTCACCTTCTTGGGCGAACAGGCCACGGCTTTCGGTCAGACGTTGCAATCGACCTTCAACGCATGCGAGGCGGACGAGGCGTGCGTCGAGGACTTTGGCGACGACCCGGGGACCGCATATGACGCTCTCGCCGCTCTCCTCTCCGAAGGGCCGCTCACCGCCGACTTCCCGGTGGCAGACGGGACAACCCCGGAGCGATCATTCGGTCTCGGCGACCTGGAGATCGTGGCCAGCGGGCAGATGTACGGGGAAGACGACCGAATGCTCTTCACCCGCGCCCTGGCAGCCCACTCTGGCCGGGGAGACCTGGTTCCGCTCCTCCGACTTCTGTACGCCAACCTGGGCGTCGATCCGGTCGACGAAAGCCTCATCGAGGATGCCTCATGGTCGGATGCCATCTTCTACGCCGTCGAGTGCCAGGACTACGGCTTCCCGGGCGACAGCTCTGAGGACGTGGTCGACTCCTTCTTCGAGGCTGGCGCCGAGTACGACAACCTGCGATTGGGCTCGATCTTCTACGGCGACCTCCCCTGTGCCTTCTGGCCGGGCCGAAACACAGACGTCGACCGCCCCGATCCGTTGGAAGCCGAGGGAATCCCCACGTTGATCCTCGGGGCCACCGCCGACCCGGCGACTCCGTTCTCCAATGGAGTGTCGGTGTGGACCCGGCTCACCGATGGCTTCTTGATCACTCAGGGAGGGGGCCCGCACGTGATCTTCGGGCGGGGCAACCCCTGCCCCGACGAGGACACCGCGGCCTTCATCCTGGACGGCACGACACCTTCGGTCTCCGCGTGTGACGGTGTCGTCGCCGACCCCTACCTGCCCCTGATTCCGGCTTCGATCGACGAGTTCGAGGATGCAGAATCGATGTTCGACGCAGTGGAGTGGGAGCTTTCCTACCTGCCGGAGTACTACTACTGGGACGGGATCGAGGACTCGGGAGCCGGGTGCAACCTCGGCGGCAGCATTGCCTTCGTCGCAACCGAGCTCGGTTACCACTTCGAATTCGCCGACTGTGCTCTGACTGAAGGGTTAGTGCTCAACGGCAGCGGGAGCTACGACTTCGGGACCGACACCTTCGCCTTGGATGTGACGCTCGGATCGCCGGACTGCGCTTACTCCTACGTGAGGGCAGGACCCGACGTCACCTTGGAGGATTCGTGCCCGACAGACGCGTTCGGAGCCTGAAGATCGGTTCGACCGTCTAGTAGCGCCAGTCGATCATCTGGTCCACCGGTGCAAAGTCATCGACCAAAGGTGAAGCACCTGCGATGAACCGGTCGAGCGAGCCGTCACTGACCACCACTTCGGATCCGGCGCGGTTGGCGATCTTCCGTTCGATGGCCGCGATGTCGAGAGGACGATCGGAGCCAACCAGCACATAGTTGCCACCCTGGCCGGCATCGAAATACCCGGG
>JALYNX010000297.1 GCA_030772935.1 Actinomycetota bacterium
GTGGCAGAGGGCACCGGGACCTTTGCCAGCAGGTCGACTCAGATCGGTGCTGCCGCCATCTGGCGGACGGCTCACGTGGTCCGACAGAAGGCGATCGACCTGACCGCTGAGCTCCTGGAGGCAGCACCGGCGGACATCGTGCTCGCCGATGGGATGTTCTCGATCGTGGGTGTGCCCGGGATCGGAATGACTTGGTCGGAAGTGGAGGAGGCGGCGCACGAGCGTGGCATGGACCTGACGGCCGAGGAATTGTTCGTCCCCGGGGCGCAGACCTTCCCCTATGGCGTCCACGCCGCCGTGGTCGAAGTGGACCTCGAAACCGGAGAGGTGACGCTCGAACGGATGGTGGCCGTGGACGATTGCGGCAACGTGCTCAACCCGATGATCGTGGAGGGTCAGCTCCACGGCTCACTGATGCAGGGCATCGGCCAGGCCTTGTATGAGGGCGTCCAGTACTCGAAGGAGGGACAGCTCCTCACTTCGACGCTCATCGACTACGCGATGCCCCGCGCCAGTGATGCGCCACCGATCTTGTCCGAGCGCCTGGTCCACCCGGCACCGTCGAACCCGCTCGGCGCAAAAGGAACGGGGGAGGCGGGTTGTATCGGTGCCCCACCCGCAATCGTCAATGCCGTGCTCGACGCCCTTGCCCCATATGGGGTCACCGACCTGCAAATGCCACTTCGCCCGGCGACGGTTTGGACCGCCCTGGAACGAGCGAGGGAGGATCGCCGAAGCCCACCGACTTGACGGATTCTCTGATCAGATCAGAGAGACGACGATCTTGGTGTGGGGGAATCGCTCCTGGCGCGACCAGGCCTCTGTGATCGACTCGAGTGACTCCACCTCGTGATTCATCCTCACCGTCCCGGCAGAAAGTTGCCCGATCACGAAACGAAATGCCTCGAGCTTCTCGGGCAATGGGGTCCAGCCTGAGGAGAGGGCGATCACGCAACTACGCGCCTTGCGCATGGCCTGGAGCGGCAACTCAACCTCCGTCCCCGCCGTGTTCCCCACATTCACCAGCCTTCCGCCGTCCCCAAGGGCGGCGATGGCGCCCATCGCCGGAGCGCCCCAGAGCGGGTCGATGACGATGTCGAGCGGCCCACCTGCTGCCTCTTGCAAAGCCTCGGGAAGAGCGCTGGACCCGGTCAGATCCACCGATGCCGTCGCCCCATTCGACTCGAGCCAATCCAGACCCGGTCGATGGCGCCCGACGGCCACCACTGAAGCTGCGCCCCGGGCGGCAGCGAGCTGCACAGCGATTTGACCGACACCGCCAGTCGCACCGAGGACCGCCACCCTCTCGCCACCTTTCATGCCTGCAAGCCGGAACGCCAGTTCCGCGGTGACTCCGACAACGCCGGCGGCAGCGGCAGTGGTGTCGTCGACCGACGAAGGGAGCTCGATGAGCGTCGCTTCCTCGGCGACTGCGATCTCCCTGATCGCCCCGTCCTTGCCGAACCCCGGAAGGTCGTTCTCGAATCGGACTCTGGTTCCCTCAGGCAGAGTGCTGGAACTGATGACCGTGCCCACGCCCTCCAGACCGGGCACGTAGGGGACGCTGGCGCCGGGCATGCGACCCGAGGCCACCCGCAACTCCACCGGGTTCAGCGCCACCGATGTCACCGCGATGAGCGCCTCACCGTCGCCGACGGACGGTTCGCTGAGGACGACGGGTTCGGGCGGAGAACCGATCCGGGTGACTTGCGCTGCTCTCATCATCGTCCGATACAGGTGCCGACCACGGGGCCTATCCTAATGCCCTAACGTTTGTGCAGACGAGGAGGGAAGAATGGGCTTGGACCCCGAACAGGTCACCATCGTCGAGGAAGTACCCGGCTCCGACATACCCCTGGAGCTCAAGTATCTGGAGACCTGGGACGGCCTGTACACACCCATCGGTCTCCGCCTCCCTCCGGGTGAAAGCCCCCATCCCCTCGTGCTGCTCGCCTCGGGGAACGGTGGCGGGGGAATGGCCTGGATCAGGGACGCGGTCGCCGATCGCGGTTACATCATGGATCGTCTCCTGGAACGGGGCTATGCCTGCGCCTGGATCCGCTATCGGACCGAGGTCGAGTTGGGCTACGAGAACGGCGGTCGGCTGATCCGTGACACGAGACAGGGGCGCGACATGTTCAACCGTTCACCCCTCGAGTACGAAGACGAGATCGCAATCGTCGAACAGCTCAAGGCGGACCCACGCATCGATGCCGACCGCGTCGGGCTGATCGGGATGAGCCACGGCGGGGAGATGGTCCTCAAGATCACATCGGAGTACCAGGGGATCAAAGCGGCTGTCGCCTCCGAGCCGGCGGCACATGAGTTCCTGGCCCTGTCTCCCGACGAGACTGCGTTCGTCGAGCCCGAGACCGGGATGCGCAACATCGAGGAAATGCAGATGGCGGAGACCGAGAAGGTGCGGGCGCGCATCGACATGGACAAGGCACGGGAGCGGATCTCGACCATCGACACCCCGATGCTGGTGATGGGCAGGGATGACGATCATCTCCAGGGCATATTCCGGGTCACCTACGAACTGCTCGAGGAGGCCAACAAGCCGGTGGACTGGGTCAGCTGGGACCACGACCTACACGGCTACGTCTACCCCGTGCGAGGCCCGGATGGGGAGTACGAGGTCAACGACGTGGCGCAGTCGGCCATCACCGGTGTCCTCGATTATCTGGACGAGCATCTGTAGTCCAGCCCGAACAAAGCCAGGCCCGGGCGACTCCTGGAGACCGGGTCCTCAACTGAGACCGTCGGAGACTTCCTTGTTCTCGGCGACGAGTTCGACACTGCTGCCTTCTGCCTGCCGGGAGAGCATCGAGATGAAGTCCTGGTCCCCGAATCCGCGGCCAATACCGTCCATGACGATCTGGTGCACGAGTGCTGCAGTCGGGAGTGGGACATCGAGGAGCCTGCCGGCCTCGAGTCCCAATTCGAAGTCCTTGCGGAGGAGGTGCCAGGTGAAGGATGGGGTGTAATCGAGATTGACGAGTGCAGGGGTCTTGTATTTGGTGAACATCGAGCCCATGACACTCTCGTTGAGAAACTCGAGGAAGTCTGACCGGGAAACGCCGCCTGCCTCGGCGAGGAGTGTGATCTCGGCCATCGACTGGGCGACCACGCCGAGCATCAGGTTGTGGCACATCTTGACCAACCGGGCCTCGTCCCCGGCGCCGACGTAGGTGACCTTGCGCCCGAAGCACTCGAGATACGGCCGCACGGTCTCGTATGCCTCCATGGGACCGGACCCGACCGCAGTCAGCTGACCCGCCTTCACGACCTTGGGGTTGCCCGAGACCGGAGCGGCCAGCACCGCCGTCCCCAGCTCACCGGCGCGTTGGGTGAGGGTCTGGGAGGTCGCGGAGTCGATCGTCGTCGAGTCGACGATGATCTGGGGCTGTCTGTCGGATTGGGACAGGACGCCTTCCGCCCCCAGAGTCACCTCGAGGACATCCTCGGGGCCGGCCACCATGGTGAAGACGATGTCGCGACCGGCGAGCTCGGCGGGTGAGTCGACGATCTTGGCGCCCTTGTCGGCGAGAGGCTCCGCCTTCGAGCGTGTCCGGTTGTAGACCCACAGGTCCACGTCGGAGGCAAGCAGGCGCTCGACGAGGGCACCGCCCATACGGCCGGTCCCTATCCAACCCACCCGATGCGGGTACTTGTTGTCGGCCATGTTTCTCGCGCTCCTCTCGCCTCAGCCAGGCTGCGAAACAGACAGACTCGAGGTGTCATCCCGCAATCGTTTGTATTATCGAAGGTTGAACGCTGCCGCGCAAACAATTCGATATCGGCAGTTCTCTCAGCTTCGACACCGACGGCCCACCAACTGCCAAGGCGATGAGTAAGTTT
>JALYNX010000298.1 GCA_030772935.1 Actinomycetota bacterium
GACACGACGACCGCACTGCTCTTCTAGCTGGCGGACTTCGCCCGACTGCCTCCGAGTCATCGCTGGGCACCGCGGCCGGGGACTACAACCCGGAGAAGATGTGAGGAGTTCGTGGGACGGGCGAACAGACGCCGGTCCGCCAGGGCTACCGCCGCGTCTTGCGCTATGTGTTTGGCGTTTGGCGGATTTGCCTGATCACCTCGGCCATGGCCTCCGGATCGGTGCTCAGCGCCGAGCCGATCGTGTAGAAGCCGATCCGTTGCACCCGATCCCCATAGCGTTCGCGGATCGCCGTCCCCAACCTGTCGATGGGGGCGGCCACGCCGACCGCGAGCACCGCCTCGTCGGGAACCACCGCCGCCATCTCGCCCCATTGCCCTCGTTTCGACATCGCGTTCAGCTCGTCGCCAAAGTCCCAATCGTTCGCTTCCAAGACCGGCCTATAGGAAGGCGTCGAGGCGTAGAAGGAGATCTGTTGGCGCACCGGCGCCATGGCTTGTTCGATCTCGCCATCGTTCTCTCCGGTCATGACGAAAACCGTGGTTGCTCGCACGACATCGGAAACCGTGCGCCCAACCCGCTCCGCCCCATCGGCCATTTCGGGGAGCACCACTCGGTCGAGATAGGGGATCGTGTGGAACGGATGGACGTGGAACCCGTCGGCCAGCTCGCCGGCCAGCCGGCTCAGATGAGGCCCGACCCCGGCGATGTACACCGGTATGTTCGGATTCGGGATCGGCCCCGGATCGAAGAAAGGAGTCATCAGCGAAAAGTTGTAGAACTCCCCCTCGTACTTCAGCGGGGTGGACGTTTGCCACGCCGCCCAGATCGCGCGCAACGCCAGGATGTAATCACGGAGCCGCGGGCCGGGCCGATCCCACGTGGAGGCGAAACGGCGCACGATGTGGGCCCGAACCTGGGTTCCTAACCCGAGGAGGAACCTCCCTCGTGACAGCCGGGCGAGATCCCAGGCGGTCATCGCGGTGACCATGGGCGAGCGGGGAAAGGCCACGGCGATAGCAGTCCCCAGTTCGAGCTCGAGACCCTCGAGCCCGGCAGCGAAAAGCGGGAAGAACGGGTCGTACTGCGTCTCTGCGGAGAAAAACCCGTCGTAGCCGAGCCCGGCGGCGTGACGGGCGGCATCCCGCGCTCCCTCCGGTGGGCTGGGCGGGAAGTAGTAGTCCACCTTCATCCCCGGCAGCGTAGAGGCGGAGCGGGATGGGTAGCCTGGGTCCTGGTGATCAAGAAACTGGCCAAGATCGTGGGATTCCTCGCAGGGGCGGCGGCGCTCGCCTGGGCGATGCGGGACCGTCTGATCTCGGTTGCGACTTCGCGGGAGCCAGAGCCTCCAACCTTCCGCACCACCGCGCCCACCTCCGCTCGATCCGGAATCGACGTCATCGCCGGCATCGGACCGGTTTTCGCAGTCAGGTTGAGGGGTGCCGGCATCGACACCGCAGCAAAACTCGCCGCGGCTTCACCCGACCGGGTTGCGGAGGCGGCCGGTGTCAGTGCGGCACGTGCTCGATCCTGGATCGAGCAAGCCCAGTCGATCAGCTGAGCCATGCCCTATCTCGAAGCTCCTGAGAGCCTGGGAGAGATCCTCGAAGGCGAACCTCAGTACCGCGCCGACCAACTGAGGGACTGGCTCTACAAAACCCCGGTCCTTCGCCCCGAGGCAATGACCAACCTCCCGGGGACCATCCGCGACCGGCTCCAGGGACGACTCTGGCCCTTCGAGGTCGAGCTGGAACAGTTCGCCGACAAGGGCAAAACCCGCAAGTGGCTGTTTCGGGCTCGCGACGGGGCGGCCATCGAGTCGGTGCTGATGGGCTATCCGCGCCGGGCCACCCTGTGCATCTCCAGCCAGGCAGGCTGCGCCCTGGGATGCACGTTCTGTGCCACCGGGCAATTCGGCTTCGAGCGCAACCTGGAGGCCGGGGAGATCGTCGCCCAGGTCGCGTTCGCACAGGCGTTTCTTCGTCAGATCGGGATGCCTGGGGCACCCGACCATCTCACCAACATCGTCTTCATGGGCATGGGCGAGCCGCTGGCCAACTATCGGCGAGTCCGGGAAGCGATCCGGCGCATGATCGAGTTCATGGGGCTCTCCGCCCGAGCGATAACTGTCTCCACGGTCGGCATCGTCCCCGGCATCCGGAAACTGGCAGATGAGCCATGGCCGGTCTACCTGGCGATCAGCCTCCACGCCGCCGACGACGAATTGCGAAGCCGACTGGTGCCGATAAATCGGAGGTACCCGCTTCAGGAGTTGGAAGCCGCTGCAGCCGAATACCTCGCCAAGAAGCATCGCCGGCTCTCGATCGAGTGGACCATGATGGACGGAGTCAACGATGACGCGGATCAGGCGCGGAAACTTGCCCAGATCGCGCTCCGGCTCCGTGCCCACGTCAATCTGATTGCCCTCAACCCCACCCCACTGACCGAGGAGAAGGCGTCAAAAGGGCCCGCGATCAAGGCGTTTGCCGGGACACTCGAAAGTCTGGGGGTCAACGTCACCATCAGAGACACCAGGGGCCGCGACATAGACGCGGCCTGCGGCCAGCTTCGGGTTTTTTCTGGAAAACCCGGGCTTCGGGGTTAGGGTGGTTTGAAGCGAGCGGGTCCGGGGCTGAAGGAGCTGTGCCTTCATGCCGTTTGATCGTCGCGTCCGGGCTGCTGCTGCGGCCACCGCGTTAACTCTTCTCGTCGCCATCTTCTCGGTCGACTACACCGTGAAGCAAGGCGACACACTGGGCAGGATCGCCCGAGACCACGACGTATCGGTCTCGGACATCGTGACCGCCAACAAGATCACCAATCCCAACCTGATCCGACCGGGTCAGGTGCTATTGATCCCAACCAAGGACCGGACTCACTTGGTGGCCAGAGGCGAGAGTCTGTTGAAGATCGCCGCCCTCTATGGGACCACCGTCGCCACCTTGGTCAAGGCCAACGGCCTCTCCAACGCCGACCTGATCTATACCGGTCAGAATCTCATCATCCCCGGATCGACCGGCTCGGGATCCACCGGCTCGGCCGGGACTGCTGTGGGCTCAGACGGAGAGAGCAACGGGCCCATTCAGAAACCCGACGGCAGCTACACCCGCTCCGGTCGCTATCACGTCGTGCAGAAGGGTGAGTCCCTGGAAGGGATCGCAGCCCTCTACAGCGGTGTCAGCGTGAAAGCGATCACCACTGCCAACGGGATCACCAACAATGTGATTTACACCGGGACCCGACTGTTCCTCGACGGGCCGGGGCATACGGCAACCGGGAGCGGCGGCTCCGGCAGCTACACGGTTCAGAGGGGCGACCGCCTCATCGATATCGCCACCCGCTACGGGACCACCATCTCGAAAATCGCCTCTTCGAACGGCATAGGCAACGTGAACTTGATCCGCGCCGGCCAAAGCCTCACGGTCCCAGGGGCCAGCACCTGGGTCTGTCCGGTGACCAACGCCAGCTTCTTCAACGACTGGGGGTTTCCACGGGCGGGGGGCACCCGGTTCCACGAGGGCAACGATCTGTTCACCACCTTGGGAGCCCCGATCCTGGCCCCGGTAGCGGGGACAGTCAGATTCAAGGAAGGTCCGCTGGGCGGCCTCCAGTTCAACCTGAAGGCGGCCGACGGCGTGGAGTACAT
>JALYNX010000299.1 GCA_030772935.1 Actinomycetota bacterium
TGCCTGCTGTATCTCCCCCGGTGATCCGTGGTCAGGCCCTTTGGCGTCCCCCATGGGTAGCCCTCTGTCTTCCACCTGCCGAAACCACCGGCCAGCGAGGAGACCCGGGTGTAGCCCAACTGTTGAAGCGAAAGCGCCGCCAGAGCTGAGCGTGCTCCCCCCTCGCAGTAGAGAACCACCTCGCGCTCGACATCGGGAACATGGCTGCGGATCGAGCCTTCGAGCACACCCCGGGCCAGGTGAATCGCGCCCTCGATCGAGCCCTGGTCGAACTCGTCGGCCTCCCTGACGTCGACCACGATCACCCCAGAACGGCGCGGCTCCAATTCCTCGGGTTGGATCTCCCGAATCTGGCTCTTGGCCGCCGCCACCAGCTCCTGATAGGTCATGCCCATCCGCTCAAACCTCCGGGTCTCAGGGACTCGGACACCCTCGAATCTTGACACCACACCGGTGTTGCCCTTATCTTCGGCCTCAATGTCGCGTCTGACAACCTGTCTGTGTATCTGTGAGCGCTCTCGGGCGGCCCGCCCGAGCGCCGACAGCGCACGCCGTCAGCGCTCCTAGCGACGCCACCGCCCGAGAGGGAAGCCCTGCCTTCTTCGGCGCCGCACATCCGTTTCGCTTGAACGATTAGGAGCAAAATCGACATGGCATATGCCAATCCCAACGCTCTGGTATCCACTGATTGGCTGGTCGAGAACCTCGGCAGCCCGGATATCAGAATCATCGAGGTCGACGAGGACGTCACCCTCTACGAGAAGAACCACATTCCAGGAGCCATCGCATGGAGCTGGTCGCAGGACCTTCACCATCCGTTGCGCCGGGACTATCTCGACCAGGATGGATTCAGCAATTTGCTGAGTGCCGCCGGCGTCGGCCCTGAAACCACTGTCGTCCTCTACGGGGGCAACAACAACTGGTTCGCCGCCTATGCCTACTGGCTCTTGAAGTACCGGGGCTTCGACAACGTCAAGCTCCTCGACGGGGGCCGCAAGAAGTGGGAGTTGGAAAGCCTCCCCCTGAACCTGGCGGCGACCGCTTTCCCGAAAACCAGTTTTCGGATCACCGGGGCCGAGAAGCCTGAGATCCGGGCCTTTCGGGACCAGGTCATCGAGACGATCGATTCGGCGAAGTTCGTCGATGTTCGCTCACCCGAAGAGTTCAGCGGCGAGAAGCTGGCACCCGACCACCTCCCCCAGGAACAGCCCTATGTCGGGGGGCACATCCCGGGAGCACGCAACATCCCATGGGGCAAGGCCGCCAACGATGACGGGACCTTCAAATCGGCCGAGGAGTTGCGTGATCTCTACGGAGATCTGGTCAACGGGACCGAGACCATCTCGTACTGCCGGATCGGCGAGCGTTCCTCGCATACCTGGTTCGTCCTCACCGAGCTCCTCGGTCACGCCAATGCCAAGAACTACGACGGGTCCTGGACCGAATACGGCTCTCTGGTGAACGTGCCAGTCGAGCGAGGCACGGGTCAATGAGCGTCACCAACCAACTGCTCGAGGCCAACTCCGATTACGCGGCCGCCTTCAACCAGGGCCATCTCCCGATGCCCCCCGGAAAGCATGTGGCCGTGGTTGCCTGCATGGATGCCCGATTGGACGTGTACGCCATCCTCGGCCTCGGCTTGGGCGAGGCCCACGTCATCCGCAATGCCGGAGGTGTCGTCAGCGACGACGCCATTCGGTCGCTCGTGATCTCGCAGAGACTGCTGGGAACCAAGGAGATCGTGCTGATCCACCACACCGACTGCGGGATGCTCACCTTCCGCGATGACGATGTGAAGGAGCAGATAGCCGCCGAGGTCGGAACTCGACCGCCTTTCGCCCTCGAGGCGTTCGGCGACCTGGAAGCGGACGTGAGACAGTCGATCGCCCGACTCCATGCCAGCCCCTACCTCGTCGAGAAAGGGCGCATCCGCGGATTCGTCTATGACGTGACAACGGGCATCCTCGACGAAGTCGCCTGAAGGTGCGGGGAGGGCGCCCAGTCGCCCTCCCCAACCTGTTTGGATTTCGCGACTCCGGCTTGTAAACAACAGCAATGAGGCATTTCCTCACCACTGCTGACTGGACGCGCCCCGGGCTCCAAGCCCTCGTCGATGACGCCCGGGCCTTCAAGGAGACGCCTTTCGGCGACTCTCTCGCCGACAAGACCATCGCTCTCCTCTTCCTCAACAACTCGCTCCGCACCCGCACCTCGTTCGACGTCGGGATCAACCAACTCGGAGGCCATGCCGTGGTGCTCTCCCCCTCCGGTGGCATGTGGCCTCTCGAATTCGAAGACGGCGCGGTCATGGACGGCGACGCTGAGGAGCACGTCAAGGAAGCCGCCAAGGTCCTCTCCCGCTACTGCGACCTGATAGGGATAAGGGCGTTTCCAAAGTTCCAGAACTGGGAGGAGGATCGAAAGGATCTGATCCTCAACTCGTTCAGCAGGTATTCGGACGTTCCTGTCATCAACATGGAAACCATCGTCCACCCCTGCCAGGAGCTGGCGCATGTCATGGCCCTTCAGGAGCAACTCGGGTCGCTCGACGGCAAGAAATACCTGCTCACCTGGAGCTATCACCCCAAACCGCTAAACACGGCGGTAGCCAACTCGGCGCTGATGATCGCCGCCAAGTTCGGGATGGAGGTGACACTGCTCTGTCCGACCGAGGAGTTCGTCCTCGACGAGAGGTATCTCCAGCAGGCTGAGGCAGATGCTGCTTCCCAGGGCCATCGGGTGACCATCAGCCATGACATCGACGAGGCCTATGCCGGCGCCGACGTGGTGTACGCCAAGAGCTGGGGCGCCTTGCCCTACTTCGGCAGATGGGAGTCCGAAAAGCCAATTCGGGACCAGTACCGGCATTTCATCGTGGACGAGGAGAAGATGGCGAAGACCAACAGCGCCGTGATCAGTCATTGTCTCCCGATGCGACGCAACCTGATCATGACCGATGCCGTCTTCGACGGGCCCAACTGTTTCGCCTATGAGGAGGCCGAGAACCGGCTCCATGTCCAGAAAGCGATCATGAAGACCCTGGTATCCGACAACAATTGACCACGGGACCGACCATGGCAAACACCCGCGACGTACGACAGACCATCGTCCATCTGCTCAGCAACATGAGCGACGGAAAGGAGATCCGCTCCTATCTGCAGCGGTTCTCCGAGTTGGACCAATCACGCTTCGCCGTGATCAAGATCGGCGGCGCCATACTGCGCGACTCCCTCGAAGAGACAGCGGCCGCCCTCGCCTTCCTTCACACCGTCGGGCTCACCCCCATCGTCATCCACGGCGGAGGCCCCCAACTCGACGACACATTGACGCGGCGTGGCATCCCGAATCAGAGAATCGATGGCCTGAGGGTGACCGGGCCCGAGGTCCTGGACGCGGCGCGGGACACGTTCATCGAGCAGAACATCCTCCTGGTCGAGGCGGTGAGAAACCAGGGCGTCGCCGCTCACGGTCTGACCGAAGGCGCATTCGACGCCGACTACGTCGATCGGGACAAGTACGGGTTGGTCGGGGAGCCCACCGAGGTCCATCTCCCCCTGATCCGTTCGATCGTCGCGTCGGGTGCGATCCCGATCCTCACCTGCCTCGGGGTCGCTCCCGGCGGGCAGATGGTGAACATGAATGCCGACTCTGCGACCAGAGCTCTGGTCCACGCCGTCCAACCGATGAAGATCATCTTCCTCGCAGACGTTGGGGGCCTCCTCGACGCCGAGGACCGGGTGATCGAATCGATCAACCTCGCCTCCGACCATGACCATCTGATGAGTCAGGAATGGGTGCACTCGGGGATGAGGGTGAAATTGGCCGAGATCAAGCTCCTCCTCGAAGACACCCCCCTCTCGACGTCGGTGTCGATCACCACCCCGTCGGGTCTGGTCAAAGAGCTCTTCACCCATGGTGGCTCGGGCACCATGGTCAGACGCGGCGAGCTAATCGAGAAAGAAACCACCAAGGACATCCTCGACCAGGGTCAGGTCGAGAAGTTGGTCGAAGAAGCCTTCGGGCGAACCCTGGAGCCGACCTGGTGGGACGGTCTCGACCTCGACACCGCCTATCTATCCCAAAGTTTCCGAGCCGGGGCCCTGATCGCCAAACTGGGTGACTTTGCCTATCTCGACAAGTTCGCCATCCTCGAAGACGCCCGGGGCGAAGGGCTGGCCAGGACTGTCTGGGCCCATGTCATCGCCGACTACCCCGTCCTTTACTGGCGCTCCCGCACCGAGAACGGGTTCAACGCCTTCTATTCCCAGGAAGCCGATGGTTCGATCAAACGCGGGCCCTGGACCATCTTCTGGAGAGGCGAGCCCGACTTCGCCCGCATCGAGGAGCGGGTGGAGGCGATTGCATCACTCCCTGCCTCGTTCATCGGCGACCACGATGAGTGATCGGCACAAGGTGGGCTTGGTCGGGGCACGGGGCCACACCGGTGCCGAGATCGCCCAACTGATCCAAGGTCACCCCTCACTCGATCTCGTCTTTGCGAGCTCCCGCGAGCTGGCAGGCCAGCCTGTCCCGGGTTTCGATGACCTCGAGTTCGAATCGATGGCACCTGACGAGATGGCGAATAGGAATGTCGACGTGGTGATCCTGGCCCTCCCCGACGGGGCCAGCGGGCCATACATCGACGTGATCAGTGACGACCAGGTCATCGTTGACATCTCGGCCGACCACCGTTTCGACCCGGAATGGGCCTACGGCCTGCCCGAACTGCAGCGGGACCGACTCCACGGGGCGACCCGCATCGCCAACCCGGGCTGTTACGCCACCGCGATGCAGATCGCCCTCGCCCCCTTGGTCGAGCTCAGCAACGGCGTGCCGGCCGTGTTTGGGGTATCCGGCTACTCCGGGGCGGGCGCCGCCCCCGGGCCTCGCAACGACACCGAGCGTCTGCGCGACAACCTGATGCCATACAAGCTGGTAGGGCACAACCATGAGAAGGAGGCGGTCCGCCATCTGGGGATCCCGGTTCGCTTCATGCCCCATGTCCATCCGGCCTTCAGGGGTTTGATCGTCACCGCCCACGTCCCGCTGGCACAAACGATCACAACCGGAGAAGTAGAGGCCCGGTTCGACAAATGGTTCGGATCCGAGCCTTTGATCGAGTTCACCGAGGAGATTCCCGAGTTGAGGGACGGCACCGGCCGACTCGGTGTCCTGATCGGTGGCTTCGCCACCAGCGACGACGGGCTCAATGTGGTGCTGGTCGCCGCCCTGGACAATCTCTTGAAAGGGGCCGCGGTGCAAGCGATCCAGAACGTGAATCTGGCTCTGGGTATTGGTGAACTCGAGGGAATCGTCACCTGATGTCGTTCACCGCGGTCGAGTTGATCGAGATCAAACGCGACCGAGGCATCCTCGGCTCCGACGCGATCGAATGGCTCATCGAGTCCTACACCGACGGTTCGGTCACCGACTATCAGATGGCGGCGATGGCCATGGCCATCTTCTTCAACGGGCTCGACCCTGACGAACTTGCGGCATGGACCTCCGCGATGCTCCACTCTGGCCAGGTCCTCGATTGCTCGGATATCCCGGCGGCCAAGGTCGACAAGCACTCGACGGGCGGGGTCGGAGACAAGATCTCGATACCTCTGGCACCGTTGGTCGCCGCCTGCGGGGTCGCCGTCCCGATGATGTCGGGACGAGGGCTGGGACACACCGGAGGCACGCTGGACAAGCTGGAGGCAATCCCCGGATTCACCAGCAGTCTCGACCCCGAGCGATTCCGCGAGGTGCTCACAGCCCACGGCCTGGTACTGGCCGGCCAATCCGAGACTCTGGTCCCGGCCGACCGCAAGCTCTACGCCCTGCGCGACGCCACGGCCACCGTGCCCTCGATCCCGTTGATCGCCTCTTCGATCATGTCCAAGAAGCTGGCGGAGGGGCTCGACGGCCTCCTCCTCGATGTCAAGACCGGCTCGGGAGCCTTCATGAAAGATCTGGACAAATCACGGGAATTGGCTCGGACCATGGTGGGGATCGGGGCGAAACACTGCGTGAAGACAGTGGCCTTGATCACACG
>JALYNX010000300.1 GCA_030772935.1 Actinomycetota bacterium
AGATCCACCACAGCGCCGACGACAGTCCGATCCCGAGAATCGCCACGCCGATCACCGGCGCGGAAAGCTCGAACGTGGCGCCCAGCCCGAGGGCAACGATCGACTCGCCCAGCGCGAGGATGATCACAAGGTTGTGCCGTTCGGCGAAGTGCTCCGGGACCAGTCGCCACTCTGTGACACCAAACACCGCCGCCCCACCCCAATCGAGGATGACGGCGATCACCCACAAGGTGACCTGCCAGCCAGGATTGACGAACGACGCTGCGACCAACAGCCCAATAACGACGGCAGTGCTCACTGCGAAGCTGAGGACCCAGCGGCGCAGCCCGGGCTTCTGACGACTGGCCGTCAAATAGAGCGCGATGTGACCCAACCGAACCGCGCCATATGCGATCGCGAAGCTGAGACCCCAGTCGCCAAATGCCTCTGGGACCGACAGAGCGACGATGAGAAGACCGGCCATCGCGGCAAAAATCACGATGCGAACCGGGCCTTCCTCTGGCTCGATGAGGCTCGTGAGCCACGCGTAACACGCCCACGCCCACCACAGCATCGCGAGCACCAGCAGCCCGCGCACGATCCCGGACCAGTCCGGCTGGGCCGCCATCAGCGCAGTGCACTGCGTGAACCCGATCACGAACACGAGGTCGAAGAACAGCTCGAGCGGCTTGACCCTCTCTACCTCGCGCAGCTCGGCACGGAGGCGCGGTGCACGTTTGCGGGCCACCTTGCGCGGTGACATGACAGCTCCTTCTTGCAGTCCCGACCGGATTCGAACCGGCGTTTCCGGCTTGAAAGGCCGGCGTCCTGGGCCTCTGGACGACGGGACCTGGGGAAAGGTGAGGATACCGTGACGGTGGCGGAACTCTGTTTCCAAGCATCAAGTCGCAAGTCCCAAGTCACAAGCCAGAACAGCTCGTTCCTTGCCTGCGACTTGAGACTTGAGACCTACGACTGGGAGGACAGCATCGTTGTTGCTCGGTCCAACCTTTCGAGAGTCTTGAATTTCCCCAAGGCGGCCATCGACTCGAACAAAGGGGGGCTCACCGAGGACCCGGTCACTGCCACCCGCAGCGGCTGAAGGCCCTTGCCGGTTGCGATCCCCATCTCTTCGAGCATCCCCCGCAACACGGGCTCGATTGCCTCGGCCCTCCAATCGGCGATCTCGTCGAGTCGCCGGCGAGCCGCGGCGAGAATCGCCGGGACGCCCTCCTTGGTCATCACCTTCTCCCACGACGCATCGTCGTAGCGATCGAAGTCCTCGAACAAGAAGACGACCTGTTGCCCGGCCTCGGGCAAAAACCCAGTCCGCTCCTGGACCAGGGCGGCGACGGATTCAAATCGCTGCCATTCTGGGGGGTCGAGCGAGCGTCCGACCGCGCTCTCTACGTGAGGCCGTGCCAATTCAAGAAACCGGTCTGCCGGCAATGCCCGGATGTACTCGCCGTTGATCCAGGCAAGCTTCTCGGGATCGAAGATGGCCGGATTGCTCGAGACATCGCTCAAGTCGAAGGCAGCAATGGCCTCCTCCCTGGAAAAGATGGTGGTTTCGGCGTCGAGAGACCAACCGAGCAGCGAGAGATAGTTGAAGACCGCATCGGGCAGATAGCCCTCATCGCGATAGGCAGAAAGCGAGACGGCGGCGAAGCGCTTGGAGAGCTTCTTGCCGTCGGTTCCAAAGAGGAGCGGCAGGTGGGCATAGGTGGGCTCGCTGGCACCGATGGCGCGGGCGAGCAGGATGTGCTTGGGGGTCGAAGGAAGCAGATCCTCGCCTCTCGCCACATGGGTGATCTCGTAGTCGACATCGTCCAGGGTGGAGGCCAGGTGGTATGTCGGCGTGCCGTCACTGCGCAGGATCACGAAGTCGTCGATATCGCGGGGCTCGAAACTGACGGTGCCGCGGACCAGATCATCGAAGACCACCGCGGAATCTTGAGGGATCGACAGCCGGATGGCACCGGTCTCGGTCAAGGTGTCAGGTCGCCGGATGAAGTGACCGGGATGCCTGCCCTCTCCCTGGGCACGGGCCCGAAGGCCTTCCAGCGTCTCGGGCGTCCGATCGTCGTAGTAGGCCGCCCCCCCCTTCACCAATTGACCGGCGACCTCCCTATAGCGGTCATAGCGGTCCGACTGGCGATACGTGCCGTGCGGGCCCCCGACCTCGACCCCCTCATCCCAATCCAGGCCCAGCCAGCGCAACGAGCCCAGGATGTCCGCCTCGAACTCGGCGGTGGACCGCTCGCGGTCAGTGTCATCGATGCGGACTATGAAGACACCGTTGTTGTGACGTGCGTAGAGCCAGTTGAGAAGGGCAGCGCGGGCAGTACCCACGTGGAATTGCCCGGTGGGTGAGGGAGCGATCCGAACCCGAACCGTCACCGCCGCACAACCCGGTTGCTCAGGGTCCCGATGCCGTCGATCTCGATCTCGACGGTGTCGCCGTTGTCGATCTTCCCGACTCCTGCCGGCGTCCCGGTGAGAATCACGTCTCCCGGCAGCAGCGTCATAACCGCGGTCACGAATTCGAAGATCTCGGCGACGCCGAAAACCATGTCCGAAGTGAATCCGGCTTGTCGGACGTCACCATTGACCCGGCAGATGATGGCAAGGCGTTCCAATGGATCGAGCTCGGTTTCGATTGCCGGGCCCAACGGGCAGAAGGTATCGAAGCCTTTGGCCCGGGTCCACTGCCCGTCCTTTTTCTGCAGATCCCGTGCGCTGACATCGTTGGCTGCGGTGTAGCCCAGGATGTATTGCGAAGCATCCTCGGCGCGGACGTTCCGGGCGACCCGGTGGATCACCGCGGCCAGTTCCGCTTCGTGGTGCACCTCCCTCGACGCTGGCGGCAGCACTATCGAAACGTCGGGGCCCACCACAGCAGTGGCCGGCTTGAGAAAGATCATCGGCTCCTCGGGCACCTCGACGCCCTGTTCGTCAGCATGGTCGACGTAGTTGCGCCCGACGCAGACCACCTTGGTCGGGATAACGGGGGCCAGCAGTTGCACACGATCCCAAGGCACCACAGTCTCAGTCGGCTCCCAGGCCACAAAGGGTGTCCCCCGGTAGACCGCAATCCCCTCGGCGTCCGCAACACCGTATGCGATGTCGTCACCGGCCTTGATCCGAACGATTTTCATGAGCGCGGACGCTAGCTGAGGGCGACAGCCTCCCCGGCGGGTCGGTCGGCGTGAGCGAGAGCCCAGCGCACCTGTTCAGGTTTGTTGACCATCAGGATCCTGTCCATCTCCGACACTGCGGTCGAACCCGGTCGTTGCTCGTGGGGGACTGCGGCCATCCAGCGTTCCCGCTTGGCGATCAACTCGGGTGGTGCCTCGAACCCGTAGCCACACAGAATCAGGGCCACCTCCAGATCCTCCTTGATTGGAGCCCGACCCAACGCCGCCGCACGCGCCGCCATCAAGCCTGCAAGCACGCCGCGAAGGTTGGGATCGTCGTCGGGCGCCCCGAAGAGAGAGATGAGGCGTAGAGCCCAACCGGCGTCTGGTCCTGCCGTGCCGAAGCGGCCGCCCTTTGGGACCTGGTCGGGCGAGGTGATCACCCCCGGTTTGGTCGGCCGCCAGCTTCGGGCGGGAGGCGGCTCTGGAGTCGGTCTCGGCTTGTCGGCTTCGGTGATTTCCAGATTCGGCTGCTGACCCATCAGGTGAAGGTCAACCAGTCCCTGTAGTCGGAGAGCTTGCCGGCAACGGCATCTGAGAACAGGTCCTGAGCTTTGCGAGTCACCGGCCCCGGCTCACCGTTGCCCACGACGCGCCGGTCGATCTCACGAACCGGGGTCACTTCGGCAGCCGTGCCGGTGAGGAACACCTCGTCAGCGGTGTAGAGGCTCCCCCGGGCGAGGTCCATCTCACGCACCTCGACACCTTCGGCCTCGAGCAGCTGGATGACGCTGTTCCTGGTGATTCCTTCGAGAATTCCCGAGGAGACCGGCGGCGTGTGAACGACGCCCCTGCTCACCGTGAACAGATTCATCCCACTGGCCTCGGACAGCGACCCCGAGTCGTTGAGCATGATCGCCTCGTCGAAGCCCGCCGACACAGCTTCCTGCTTGGCCAGCACCGAATTCAGGTACTGCCCACTCCCCTTGGCCGTTGGGATGAAGCTGGTGTGCGAGATGCGCCTCCAGCTCGAAACCATGGCGCGGATGCCCTTCTGCACACCCTCTTCACCCAGGTAGCTGCCGAGGAAGAACGCGGCCATGTAGGTGAGGACCGGGCTCGAGGTCGGGTTGAGACCGAATGCGCCAGCCCCATAGAAAGAAAGCGGGCGGATATAGGCGGACTCGAGTTCGTTGACCCGCAACAACTCGAGACAAGCCTCGTCCAACTGGTCGACAGTCCATGCCATCGGGATCCCATAGGCGCGGGCCGAGGCGTCGAGGCGGATCATGTGCTCATGGAGCCGGAATACGGCGGTGCCCTCCGGGGTCTTGTAGGCGCGGATGCCCTCGAAGACACCCGTCCCGTACTGAAGCCCATGCGCGAGGAAATGGACGGTTGCGTCGTCCCAATCGACGAAGTCGCCGTCCACCCATATCTTGGATGACGGTTCCATCGGCAAAGGCTAACTGCTGGAGCGCATAGTGAAATCCTCCAAACGCTCTACCCATCCGTAATTGGGTGGCACAGGTCCGTATCTGACCCCTGTTCGTCCCGATTACGGGGGGATTCACCGGGCGTCGATAGTCTCCGTTCCAATGCACCGATTGGTCGCTTCGTTCTTCGGCTCCGGTCTGTTGCTCCGTCGGATCCGGGGATCGGACGCCGGCTCGGGCACGTTAGGGGCCCTCATCGCACTCCCCTTTTCGCTCATGCTCGGATCGCAGTACGGATGGCAGGCTCAACTTGGCGGGGCGGTGGTCCTCACCCTGGCCTCGATTTGGTCGACGAGACCGCTGGCACAAGGCGTCGGAGACGCGGGCTGGATCGTCATCGACGAGGCGGCTGGGAGCTTCATCGCCACGATCGGGTTGCTGGGATGGCCGGCCGTCATTGCCTTCGTTGTCTTTCGGATCGCCGACATCGCCAAGAGCAGGGTGACCGGAGTGGTGCAGGCGGAATCCCTTCCCGGCGCCATCGGCATCACTGCGGACGACGTGCTGGCCGCCATTTATGGCCTGGCGGTGGGTCACCTGTTCGTAGCGACCTTCCTCTAGCCACTCTTTCTTCTGCGGGCGCACCCGGCTGATCGCCTATGTTGTGTGCCGGAGGTAATCATGGAATGGAATCCCAAGGCGATGGTGGTCGGAGTCGACGGTTCCGAAAGCAGCCAAAAGGCGGCTGAGCACGCATGCACCATTGCCCGGAAATGGAAGGCCAAGCTCTACTTGGTCACGGTGGTCAGGCCCCCTGAGGGATGGTGGGGCATAGGTGGCGCGCCGCCACCACCCGAAGCCTTGTCTGCGGCCCTGGCGGAGGGCCAGGCACAGGTGCTGAACGAGCTTGAGGCTCAGCTCGACCTCAATGGGATCGATTACCAAACCGTCGAAGAGCTAGGCGACCCGTCATCGCGATTGATCGCCGTTGCCGAGAGCAATGAGGCCGATTTGATCGTGATCGGAAGGAGGGGAGCGGGCATCGCCGAAAGGGTGATGTTGGGCTCAGTGGCCGACAGGCTCTGTCACCACTCGCCGGTCCCGGTCCTCGTCGTTCCCTGACCTACTGCACTCGAAAGGCTCGACCCGGTGCCGACCGTCGCCGTCCTCCCGGTCAAGCCCTTTCAATTGGGCAAGGAGCGGCTAGCCGAGTCGCTTGGAGCCGAGGCGAGGATCGCTCTGGCCCAAGCCTTCGCGATCCGCACCGCCGACACCGCGGCCTCCGCAGGGCTGATCCCGTTGATCGTCGCTGGTGACTACGACGTGGCCGAATGGGCGCTGATCCGGGGCATTCCCACCGTCGACGACCCGGGCAACGATCTCAACGCCGCCGCCGCTGCCGGTGTCGAATGGGCTCGCAGCGCCGACTGCTCATGGATCGTCGTTCACTGCGATCTGCCCTTGCTCCAGGTCCACGAGTTGGGAGAGCTCACATCCGCTCTGGCGACAGTCGGAACAGTGATCGCACCATCAGCCGACGGAGGCACCTCCGCACTGGGTGGCACCGAGCCGGTGGAGTTCTCCTACGGACCGGGGAGCTTTCACCGTCACCTCGCCCGGAACCGGGACGCGGCCGTGCTCGCCCGGATCGGTCTGCTCCACGATGTCGACTCACCGGCCGATCTGATCTCGGCGTCCCGCCATCCGAGGGGAAAGTGGCTGGCATCTGTGCTCGGGTGAATCGGTTCTGGCGAGAACCGCCGGCCGCAACGTAGAGTTGGCAAACCGACAACATCAGAAAGCACCAGAAGCGTGGAGAAGACAGTTGTAATCACTGGCGGCACAGGAGGCCTCGGGACCGCCTTGGTCCGCCGGCTCATAGTCGAGGACTATCGCCTCGTCGTTTCCTACCTACTCCCTGACGAAGCCACTCGCTTCGAGGAGGAGTTCGATATCGACGAAGACCGCCTACTTTTGCTCCGGGTCGACGCCACCAACGCCGAGGCAGTCAACAGCCTCTTCAAGAACGTCTCTGACCAATGGGGTGCGATTCATGGCCTCTGCTCCCTGGTCGGCGGTTGGGCCGGGGGTCGCGATGTCGAGGAGACCGATGACGTCCGGTTTGAGAGGATGCTCGACCTCAACCTCAGGTCTTCCTTCTATGCGGTGCGCGCCGCTGTCCCCTACCTCAAGGATGCGGGATGGGGCCGGATCGTCCTGGTGGGGAGCAAGAGCGCCGTCGAGCCCCCGACGGGTCAGGCCGCGTTCAACGTCGCCAAGGCAGGAGTGGTCGCCTTGGCCCAGTCGGTTGCCCAGGAGCTCGACGGAACCGGGGTCACCGCCAACGTGTTGATGCCTTCGGTGATCGACACGCCGGCTACCCGCCAGTCGCTTCCCTACGCCGACTATGTGAACTGGCCAACCCCCGACGAAATCGCGGCGGTTGCGCATTTCCTCTTGAGCGACGACTCGGGCGTGATGAACGGCGCTGCCCTGCCGGTCTACGGCCGGGCCTGATCCCAAAGCTCGACCCATTCCCCGTGGGGTTGGGCCTGTCCGATCCGCGCGGGTGCTCCTTCGCTGCCGGCCGAGAGCCGGGCCCAGTCGTCTTCCTTGTCGAGCACCTCCATCGACACCCTGTGCAGCGGCCGGCCGGCCCGAGCCGCCTCGCAGATCTCCTCGACCCGGGCCCGCCCCTCCGATGTGAACTGTCCAAGGGTGAAGGCATTCATCACCACCACCGGCTCCCCTGACGGGAGCCGGTCCAGGACCACGGGCAGCGTCTCGAGAGCATCGCCGGCGACCAAGTCCAAGTCGAGCCCTGACACCAGACCCAGGGCGTCGCGCAGCCGAGCCCTTCGTTCGGTGTGCTCGGGCCAGATCAGCGCATCCAGCCACTGCCGGGCGTCGCTGTCGCCGGGAAATATCGGGTTGAGGTCGAGACCGATCCGGCTCAGCACATCGATCTCATGGAGGGGGAAACGCCTCCCGCGCCACTCTCCTTCGAGGTTCACGGTCGACTCCGGGCCCCACTCCAGATCCCCGAACCGGTAGTGGTAGCGATCCATCGCCAGGTTGAGGCCGGCGCTGGTCCCGATCTCGACGAGATGGAAACGCTCGAAAAAGGCAGTCATCACGCCGGGCATCAAGGCGATGCACCGCCGGCACTCATTGGTTTGGGTGTAGCGGGTGTTCCCCAACTCAACCAGCTCCTCTTCATGCTCGAGCACGAAGGAACGGAATGAGGTGTCGACCTGATCAACGGGCAACGGATCGTCCACCAAGGATCGGTACCAGGCGGCCAGACTCGGATCAAGACCGCGCATCAGCATGTAATGCACCCCTCCCATCAAGAGATTCATCTGGGGAAGGTGCTCGATTCGGTTGAGGACACCCAACAGTCCCGCATCCCCGGCGACGACTTCCACGAGACGGGCGTAGAGGGGGGAGCCATGGGCGTGTTTCCCCCAAGCGCGGACCGCATCGGGGGTGACCACCATCTAGAAGACCTGGCGCCGGTAGGCGGTCGCCAGGGCGTCGGCATACTCGTTCCACCGATATCCGTTGTGGGCCTTGATCCACTCCACCCGGACCCCCGGCCTCTCCTTGTAGAGGGCGTGCGCCTCCTTGACCAGCTCCAGGTTGGCGATCGGCCCCGTGGACTTCTTGGTCCAACCTCTGGCCTTCCACCCGTCCGCCCACTTCGTGACGATGTTCACGATGAGCTGGGAGTCGGTGTAGACGGTGGCCTCGGATTCGGTGGCCAGCATCCGCAAACCATGGACCATCGCGGTCAGCTCCATGCGATTGTTGGTGGTGTGCGGTTCGGATCCGTGTGCCTGATCGATGATCTCATCAGCGACGACGTGGACGGCTCCCCAGCCCCCGGGACCGGGGTTGCCCTCCGAGGCCCCGTCGGTGAAGACCCCGGTGACCGGTCCATCGGTGAATGAGGCCAACACCTCCGACGTGGTGAGATCACCGCGCTTGGTTCGGCTGGAGGGGCCGCTCTTCCCGTAATTGGGAGCTACAGGGGTCATATCCGGCCCTGTGGCTCCCGATTTCGACGGGGCCGACCCGCCGGCGAGGTTCTTGCAGTCGAGGCACTGACGGGGCACCCACCCGGGGTAGCGATCGAGGACCTCCTGGCGGACATCGAAGGGGAGGCCACAGGTGTCACAGGTGAACACGCCTAGGTCCGGGTGAACAACGACACGAATTGCGGTGACTTCCAAAGATTGAACTCATGGTGGGTTTCGGTGAGCCCGAACGGCTCAACGATGCGGCGTAGCTTGGACGGCCACAGCTTGTGGCAATGCACCTCGCGGGCTTTGAACGGATTGCGATACAGGATCACGGAAGTCGGTATCGCGTACAGCCCCTGTATCGGCTCGGCCGGGTAGATGAAGAGGGCCCGTCCCTGAGGCTGGAGCACTCTCGCCATCTCTGCGATTGCCGCATCGAGCGGGGGTATGTGCTCGATGGCGTGCACCGAGATGATGGCGTCGAATTCCTTGTCATCGAACTGCAGATGCTCGGCTTGCATGTGGAGCACGCGCTCACTGCCGGCCACTTCCTTGGCGTTCGGATTGGCATCGATCCCGACGACGTCGACTCCCCGCTCGGCGAGTCTCTTGGTCAGATGACCGCTGCCACAGCCCACCTCGAGCACTCGCTCACCTTCCAAAAGGGGAAGCAGCCGATCGATGGTCTTGAGGTGCTGGGGGTCCCAGCGGTTGACAAGCGCGTAGCGACGGGAGTCGTATACCGACATGGTGCGAGGTTAGGAGAGGCCCTCGAGGTGAGTTGCCACCCCATAGTCCAGGATCAGAGGTCCGTCCTCGCCGAGGGCGACGTGGGTCACGGACGTGTTCTTGGGTGTGTACAACGACTCGGCATGGGAATCGGTGGTCGCTGTCAACGACGACACATAGGCGCGGATGGCTCCCCCGTGGGCGACCACCAGCGTGGGCTCGCCCTGCGCCGGCTGCAGCGAGTGAACCGCGTTCCTGAACCGATGGGCCAACTCGCCCCAACTTTCCCCGTCCTCACCGCGTCGCAGATCGACTCCGTCCCTGAAGATGGATTCCATCAGCGCCAGCGAGTGCTCCATGACCTCAGGTGAGGTGAGACCCTCCCATTTCCCCATCCCGAGTTCTATGAGGTCGTCGATGGTCACCACTCCGTTGTTGGCCAGATAGCCCGCCGTGCTCTGCGCCCGGCCCAAGGGGGAGGCGTAGACCAGGTCGGCGGTCCCGTACCAATCGCGCAGCGCCACAGCCTGGGTGTGACCCCGCTCGGCGAGATCCCAGTCGTCCTGGCCCTGCCAGCGGCCCTCGATGTTGGCCTGGGTCTGCCCATGGCGGATCAGGGCAAGGACCGGTCGATTGGCCGCCAGTTGTTCGGAGACAAGCGGGGACCGTGGCCCGAGATGGCCCAGGTCGTTGAACGAGGCGAGACGGGGTCGATCATGGCTCCACAGCAGCGAGGTGACCGAGG
>JALYNX010000301.1 GCA_030772935.1 Actinomycetota bacterium
TTGTTGTGGTCGCCGGTTGGGTTGAGCTGGTTATTTCGCTGCTGGTGGTCGAAGCGGTTCCCGGCGAGCAGGCGACGATGAGGGTGATTGCCATGGCAGAAACCCGGATCGGGGTTCGACGCATGAATTCAGGTTACGGGGCATACCCTCTCGTTGTGACCTCGATTCGGTTCGGTATCTCAGTCGTGCCCCCGGATGACGGGAAGGACGCCGCATTTCTCGATGATCTCGTCGAACAGGGTCATCGCGCACTGGAGCTTCCCTTCGTGACCGGGTTCCCCTGGAAGGAGAAGCGTTGTCGAACATTCGGGGAGCTGGCCGCCGCCCGGGACATCCGCCTTTCAGTGCATGCCCCCTATTTCGCGGTGCTCACAGTGCAGGAGGAAGACAAGGGAGCTCAATGTCTCGCCGCTCTCGAGCACACGATGAAATTGGGAAAATGGCTCGGTGCCCCGGTCATCGTGGCCCATCTCGGCAACACCCACGGTGAGGACCCCGCGGTCCTCATGGAGCGGGTCCGGACACGTCTCACCGCGGTCGAGTCGAAGGTGGTGTCGCTGGGGGTGGGCCTCGGGCTGGAAACGGCCGGGAGCGAGCGGTCGTTCGGGTCGCTGGGTGACATCGCCCAACTTGCGGGCGAGTTCTCCTTCGTGCGCCCCGTGATCGACTGGGCCCATGTTCACGCCATCACCGGGGGCGGTCTCACATCGAAGGAGGCTTTCCTATCGGTGTTCGCCTTTCTAAAGGACTCGTTCCCGGGGTGGATGATCCAACCCCTCCACGCTCAGTTCACCGACAACGAGTTCGGTAAGGCCGGCGAGATCCGTCACATCCCTTACGGCACCGGCTCGCTGAGAGTCACCCCCCTACTCCAGGCCGCCCTCGAGGCGGGCGTGTCGATGAACCTGATCTCGGAGGCCAGGGAGAACGAGAGTCACGTGGCGATCTGGGACGAGGCGAAACAGGTGATCGAGGGCGAGAAGCCCATGCCAGACGGTGACCGCTTCCTGAGCACGTCGGGAACCGAGTTCCCCGATCCGGTTCCGGTACGCGTCAAAGGCCAGCATTTCGTCCCGGTCGGCACGGAGCGCCCCATTCGGTTGTCCAATGTCGACAAGCCGTTCTTCCCCGACGACGGATACACCAAGGGGGACCTGATCCAGTACTACTCCTCGGTGGCCTCGGTCCTGCTCCCACATCTCGCCGGTCGTCCGATCTCGATGAGTCGATACCCCGACGGAATCGGGGGCCCGTCCTTCTACGAGAAACGGGCGCCCGGCCACCAACCGGACTGGATGCGCACGGTCCCGGTGCCTTCCGACTCTCAGGGCGGAATCATCGAATTTCTTCTGGCCGACTCCCGGGAGGCGCTGATGTGGTTCGCCAACATGGGTTGTGTCGAGGTGCACCCCTTTCATTCCACCTTCGAGAATCTGGACTTCCCCGACTACGCCATCTTCGATTTCGATCCCTCCGAAGGCTCGGTGTGGGATCAGGTCGTAGCTGCCGCGAAGTTGCTGGAGATCGCATTGCGCCAACTCGGGCTGACCGGCTACCCGAAGTTGTCGGGATCACGGGGGCTCCACGTCTACGTGCCGCTCGAGCCCGTTCACGACTACAGCCGGGTGCGCAGATTTGTTGGGGAAGTGGGGGCCTATCTGGCGGCTGCCAACCCCGAGGACATCACGATGGAATGGGACAAGCCGAAGCGGAAAGGCCGGGTCTTCGTCGATCACAACCGAAACGCCTTCGGTCAGACGGTGGCGTCGGTCTATTCGGTGCGGCCCCGACCAGGTGCCCCGGTGGCGGCCCCCCTCAGCTGGGAAGAGGTGGGGACGATGAAGAACGGGGACGTCACAATCGCCAACCTGTGGGACCGTTTGCAACGGTTCGGCGACCCTTTTGCCCCGGTTCTCGGCAGGGGTCAGACCCTCGATTCGGCCGAGTCTGCACTCGGAATCGCAGACGGGGCGCCCGCCTAGAAACCGTTAGCAACCCGTCACGCATACGTGACGCTGCATTAGGAAGCGGTTTGTTCACTTCTGATCGCTAGCTTGCCGGGATGGATCTCTACGCCCGTATCAACATCTTGGGCGGGTTGTCGGTGCGGCTGCCCCGAGGGCGTCTCGACGACGCAATCGCGCTCGACAACGACCCGATCGGGCGGGCCAAGAGTTGGGTGGAGCAAGGAGCGGAGATCCTCCATATCGTCGATCTCGACGCCGCCGCCTACGGCGATTACCGGAACCGGGATCTCATCGATCGGCTCATGCGGGAGGTCGCCGTCCCGGTGCAGGTCGCAGGTGGGGTTCGGTCCGAAGGCGAAGCGGCACGGCTCATCGAGAACGGTGCCTGGCGGATCGCGATGGGGACGGCAGCTATCGAGAACCAGAACATGGTGTGGGATCTGTGTCGTGACAACCCGGGCAAAATCGCAGTTTCCATCGACGTGCATCGCGACGAAGAGGTTGTCACCAAGGGTTGGACCCAAAACAGTGGGCGCTATCTCGAAGAAGTGCTCATCGAGATGTCGTCGGCCGGGGTGGCTTCATTTCTGGTTTCCGAGGCCGGTCGCGACGCCCTGGAAGACCCGCCGAACCTGCAAATCATGGCTGAGGCTCTCGCCACCGTGGAGCAGCCGGTGATCGCCGCGGGTGGGGTTCGGGATCTGGAGGACCTGCGGACCTTGGTCCGTCTCCAGGCCGGAGGCCGCCACCTCGACGGCATCGTCGTGGGGCGCGAGGTGACGGTCGGCCGTTTCACCCTCGAAGAGGCCAAGTCGGTGATCGCGGGCGTCGGCCCGTTGCGGGCACCCGGCGGCATCGAAGCAACACGGATCCGGATCGGTGTGAAGTCCCTGTCGGTCTCACTGGCGTTCTACGAGGACAAACTGGGTTTCGCTCATCAGCGGACACCCTCCGGAGTTGCCGGGACGATTCTCGAGCCTTCCCGCGGCCAACACATGGAGTTGGTTGAGGGTGCAGAGGTCGATCCCAGGCTTCTCACCTTCGTCGTCGACGATCTCCCACGTTGGGGAGACCATCTCGAAAGCGTTGGTCTCGATCTCCGGGCAACCGACCACTACATCGAGCTCGATGACCCCGACGGCCGGGTCATTCGATTCGAACGGGCCGGGTGAGCAGAAAGCCGGCTAGGGCTTGACCCGGGTCCGGGACTGCTCCCGGAGGTATTGGCGGAGATACCAGGGACCACCGCCCCCTGTACCCGAGGTCCCTGACCCCTTCCAGCCACCGAAGGACTGGATATCGGGCCAGGCGCCGGTGGTTGCTCCCGCCTCACGGTTGACGTAGGTGACTCCCGCCTGAATCCCCTGGAACCAACGCTCGATCTCGTCCTCGTCGGTGGCGAACAGGCCAGCGGTGAGGCCGAACTCGGTCTCGTTGGATCGCTCCAGGCCTTCTTCCAGGGAGTCGACCGGGCCCACCGCGAGGAACGGCATGAACAACTC